>JAYSVZ010000412.1:0-4947 GCA_043718305.1 Planctomycetota bacterium
GTGCCGGTCGCGGCGCATCGAATAGCTACGGCAGCGGTGGCAATGTAGGAAGTGGTAACACCGGCGGCAGCGAGCCCGATTACTACTCTGGCCCGGCCAGTGCCCCCGACGACGATGTTCCCTTCTAAGTCTCCCGTGGTTCTGACCGACTGCTCCAACCCTGACTAATCGCCTGACAACTCAGGCTTCTCACAACTCCAACCGGCGATCACAATGAATCGCCGCTCCAGCAAGGTGAATCATGCCTCTCAAGCGTAAAGAACGCCTTCGATCAGCCGACCGCAAGGGGGGGATCGAACTGATGTTGACCGAAAACATCGCCAACGTCGGCGAGCAGGGGAAGATCGTTAAGGTCAAGCCCGGTTACGCCCGCAACTACCTGCTCCCGCTCGGACTGGCCACCGTCGCCACCGAAGCCAACAAGGCCATGGTCGCCCGCCATCGCCTGCGGCAGGACGATCTGGTCGTTCAGAAGCTCAAGGCTCTGAAGCTGACCGCCGACAAGATCAAGGACTACAGCGTCACCCTCGAAGCCAACGCCACCGAGGAAGGCCACCTGTACGGGTCGATCGGTGCCGCAGACATCAGCAAGGCCCTCAAGGCCGCCAACTACCCAGTCGAACCCGACATGGTCAAGCTGGAAGGGGCTCTCAAAGAGCTCGGCATGTACACCGTTAAGCTGCAACTCCACGCGGACATCAACACCGAAGTCAAGGTGTGGGTCGTCCCGACCGCCTCGTCGATCCGCTAACCGAGCGGTCGGAAATGTGTTCCCCGTAAGACGGCCTTTCCAGGCCGTCTCGCTGCTCGCGTCAACCGTGGACGGCCTGGAAAGGCCGTCCGACCCGGTCAGCTTTCTGTGTCCGCTCGCCTAACCGAGCGGGAATGGTCGTTCAACCACGTTGAACCTTTCCCCTGATCTGGTCAGAATAACACACCTCTTCGCAGCCCTGCGAAGAGGTGTTTTTCTTGCGCCCCGTGCGAATCCAGTGAGTCTGCATGGCCGCTCGCGAATCGAACCCGACAGACCTTCACAGCTTCACCCCGCCCCACGATCTGGAGGCAGAAAAGTGCGTGCTGGGGTGCATCCTCTTTTCCTCGGAAGCGTTTTACGAAGTGTTGGCCACGACTCGGGCTGAGCATTTCTACAGCGGTGCTAATAAGCAAATCTTTACCGCGATGAAGGAGATGTACGAAACCGGAATGACCGGGATCGATGTGGTTCTACTCCGGGATGAATTGGAAAAGCGGCAGCAGCTCAGTTTCGTCGGCGGCGAGGGCCAGCTTCGCGAGATCATGCAGGCGGTCCCGCACGCGGCCCATGCGGAGTATTATGCAGGCATTGTTCGCGAAAAGTACATTCGCCGACAGTTGATGACAGCCTGTGAAAAGGCGATCCGCGATGCCCGGGAACTGCACCAGGATGCGGAAGAAGTCATTGCCCGCGCGGAACAGGATATCTTCCAGATCATCGAAGATCACGGAACGACCGACGATATGGCCGTCGTCGATATCCTCCCGAAGGTCTGGGACCGGATCTTCGAGCGGATGGAGAACAAGGGCCAAACCTCGGGACTCACGACCGGCTTCAGCAGCCTCAATGAAATGACCGGCGGGTTCCAGGAGACCGAGCTGATTGTCCTGGCGGCTCGGCCCAGTATGGGAAAGACCGCCCTCGTCTGTAACTTCGCCCTCGCGGGGGCCGCGACTGGCGCGGGCGTGTTGTTGTTCAGTTTGGAACAGTCCAAGATGGAACTAACCGAACGCTTCATGTGCATCCATGCCAAGGTCAGCGGCCACAAGCTGCGGCAGGGGGATCTTTCCGAGGAAGAGCAACATACCCTGATGGAAGGGTCGAATGCGCTGAAGAAATACCCGATCTACATCGACGATCAAGCGGGCCGCACGATCTCGCAAGTGGCCGCGATCTCGCGCCGCATGAAACGCCGCTTCGATATCAAAATCATCATCATCGATTACTTACAGCTCATCGAGTCGGACGACAAGAACCTGCCCCGTGAGCAACAGATCTCGACGATCACCCGCCGACTCAAGTTCCTGGCTAAGGATCTCCGCGTCCCGGTGATTGCCTTGGCGCAGCTCAACCGTGGTGTGGAAGCTCGCGAAGACAAGCGGCCCCGACTGGCTGACCTCCGTGAATCGGGAGCGATCGAACAGGACGCCGACATCGTCATGTTCCTGCACCGACCCGAAGCGTACGACCCCGAAGACCGCCCCGGTGAAGCTGATCTCCTGATCGCCAAGAACCGCCACGGTCCGATCGGCGTTGCCGAACTAACCTGGCTCAAGCAGTACCTGTTCTTCGGAGACAAGAGCCCACTGCAACAGCCCGTCGACTTTTAGCAGTAGGACTCTTTCCCCAGGTTGGAGTCCAGCCTTGAGGCTGTTCCGGACAGGCTAAAGCCTGGACTCCAACCCCAAATCTGAGTATTGACGAGGCTCTCGCGAGTCCGTCACCGCGGAAGTCGCCCATCACCAAAGCCAGCGTCCGAATCGCTTCGCACCATCCCGTGAATGCTCCCTTCTTCCGCCCTGAAAGGGCACCAACTAACCAGCCCAGGGCCACGCTGGCCACGCCCTGGGTATCGATTCCGCCTTGCTCGGAAGCCCTGAAAGGGGTCTCAGAAATCATTCTTCGCACGGTCTGGAATGATGCCATGACTCGAACATTCTCTTGACTCGAGGCCCTCACCCCCAACCCCTCTCCCGGGGAGGGGAGCCGGAAAAAGGCATCATTCCAGACCGTGCGGAGGATAGCCGGTGCCGGCCTGCCCAGTGATTGCATCCTGAAGGGATGCGATCTGACTCGGAAACGTTTTCCGGTGGTATCGCTGACACGCTCAACCGCGATCAACCACCGGCTAATTTCTCAGATCCCTCTGGGATAAGTTGAGAATCAGGTCATCCCCGCAATTCTTGCAAAGACGCGATCCTACCATCAAAAGGAACGACCCCCTCATGCCAAGGGTGCCTGGCGTGGTCTCTCACCCCCAGCCCTCACCCCCGCCCCGTTGTCTTCAATCTCGATAGTCAGCATGACAGCGGGCACAGGCTTCGGACACGCGTTTCGCGGCCGAAGGGAGCATCGCGGAATCTCCCTTCGCGACATGTTCATGCAACAACCGGGTCGCGGTTCCGGCTTCCTCCAGCAGTCTGCGAAATGATTCATCGGGACCAAGGGGCTGCCGTGATAGTTCTTGAAATTGCTCGGCAAGAAGCAGTGTATTCGCGATCAAGTTCGCGTCATGGTGGGACGGATCAGCGCCCGTGACGGGCTTGTCCAGGGCCTCTTGCACCGTGTCCCAGGAGTGGTCGATTCGCACCATCGCCGCGACCAGCGGTTCGACGGGGGCTGTTGCGACCAGCGGCCGCGGGGGAAGGGCGGGCGGCTCGTAGTTCCGAATGGCCTTCCACAACCCGCTGTACTCCGGCTTCGTCCCGGCCAGGGAGAGCAGTTCCAGCCCAGCGGGCAAGGAGAGTTTCCCACTCGCCAGTCCCGCATAGGCCGCCGCCGCCGGTCCCCGGTGTTTACCGTGATGGCAATGGATGAAGACTGTGCCCTGCGGGGCCAACTGCATCGCCGCATGCAGGTCCGCTCGAGTTTGCGGGGCAATTCCGTCGTAGCCGATCGGTAAGTGGATATACCGCAGCCCCTGCCTTTCTGCGGCAGAGACATTGGGCGGAGTTCCATCGACGCTGACAATGACCTGTACACCGCGCGCGCGAAGGCCCGAAAACGCCTGGTCCCCGATCGGTTGGCCTCCGCAGATCAAACCGGGAGCGACCTGTATCAGGTTTTCGATCCCGGGCAACGACATGGCCAGGACTGGCTGCTCTGCTGGAGGTGAAACAACCGATTCCGTCTGTTCAATCGCGCCTTGAATCAGACCTGCGGCGATCAGCATCCCCAGGGTGAGCAGTACCAGTGAGGTCCGAGAGTTCGTCATGCATCGATCTACGTACGATCGGGTCCAAGCGTGAGCGCGAATGGGAGATACCGCCATTCTCGGCCCGATCTCCGGACATGGATTGTATTCATCACGCCGCAAACGGGTAGTCGCTACGAGCTGGCCCGCAGTCCGAACACCTCGACATCGACCCCCTGGCTCATCGTGGCATGCTCCGGGGGCCGGTTCGGACGCGTGAGCCCGTTGAGTTCAAAGTGAATCTCTGACCATTCGTCGACCGCGACCGCTTGAATCGGATAGGGCGGGTGATTCACTTGCCCAGTCCACAACTGGCCGTGAGGGGCGCAAGAGAAGAGTAAGTAGCGCTCCACCAGGAAGAACTCCAGCGTGCCGGGTTGAGCTTCTGTCGCAACTGATGTTGGGCGGTATCGAAACGTGGCGACGGCTGAGTCCCCCAACGGAAATCTCTGAGAGGCATACTTCACTTGCCCGGTCGCTTCATCGCGCGCGCTAGTCATCGCTGACCGCTGGTAATTCAGGTGAAAGAACCGCCGGGCCGTCCAGATCGCGGGCCTGAGATCCGCATCGAGCGAATAGAACCAGACCCCGGAATTCCCCTGTTCATCATGCACATAGGTCCGCAGATTCAGTTCCAGAAAGTTCGATAACCCCGGGATGGCGGGCAACCACCACGGACGGATCTCACGCATCCAAAACGGCACCACTCCGACCCACGCCTGGCCCTCATAGGTGTCGACCGTCAGCCCCTTCGGCAGGGTCGCCTGAATCGCCGCTGGCGAAAAACTCCAATGCAGGAACAGCAACTGCCGCCACGATTGGTACATCGCAGCCCGCCCCGAGGGGCGCTCGCGATGTCGAAGTCGATCCTCGATCGTGGGTCTGCCCATCGTCGCCCCTCGTCAGTCGTTGAGCTGCCCCTTGATCAGCCGCTGGGTCTCTTCCCACTTCGAGCCGAGCAGCGTCACGTACTCCTGAGCGGTGAGAAGCTTGGCTTCGG
>JAYSVZ010000413.1:0-16357 GCA_043718305.1 Planctomycetota bacterium
GTGTATCCCGGATCGCGGAACGAGATATTGTTATGTGTTTCGTAATGCAGAAGCGTGTAATTCGTCAGCAGCAACCGCTGTTCAAGCCCGGCCATGACCGCGCAACGGGCCAAGCGGTTCACGCCACCTCTCCGCCGAGAGAGCCTACTCCCCCCATCCTTTCAACGGAGGTCTTCAGCACACGAACCAGCGAAGAAAGGAGCGACATAGTCAACCCTCACTGCAAATTTCAGGCGTTCGGCAAGAAGCCAGTAGCCACGGGTTGAATCATTCACCGGTGTGATTCGATTTGTCAAGTGAGTGCGGGGTGGGATTCTTTTAGCGGCGTTCGCCGATGGTTGTCCGGAGTCTCGATCGCGGAGCGATCGAGCTACGGGAGGGCAGCCTTACTCTGGAGGCGAAACTTTAGGTCTCGGACTTTCCAATGCGGCTGTTCGGCTTGTAGCTTTGCGAGGAGATCGGCTTTATGGAAGCTGACTAGTTCTCCGAGTAGCGTGGAACTCGTGACGAGAATCTGCAGGACGCCATTCTTGAGAATTGTAGGGCGGGAACCAGCGGCGATCTCGGGTCCGGCGGTCGCTTGCCACCCTTCCAGGAGTTGGCGGTCTCCCCGGATGCGACCGATGCCCCGCATGGCCATGACTTGTCCGAGGGCTGATCCCAAGCCTGGGACATCCTGGAGGGGTTTGGGATCGACGAGTGGTTCACTGGGCTTCTTGTGTGTCGTCATGGATGCTCATGCCTTGCCTTTGCCGTCTACTGCCTCCAGTGGCCATTGACCTCCCCTCAGGCCAGAAACGCCAGTCCACTCCGGCACCCCAACGGGGTGACACATCACAGCCCAGGGTCGCGACCAGCGGGAGCGCACCCTGGGTTAAACGCATCAAACACTGGCGAACCCTGTAGGGGTTCTACTTCGCGCGGTGTGCAACCCTTTCAGGGTAGGGCCAACGACGGCTTGTTTCCCAGGGTGCGCGACTGTCGTCGCGACCCTGGGCTGTGATGGATCACCCCTTCGGGGTACAGAGTGGGAGGGCAATTGCCACTGGTGGGATTATTAGAGCTGGCTCCGGGCCCCAGTAACTACGGACCACTAGTCCCGAGCCAAGGGCATCACGACGTAGGTGTAGTTCTCGTCGGCCTTGTAGACTGCGGCACTATTCTCGTCGACCATCTCCAGGGTGACCTGCGATGAGTTGTCGAGCACCCGCAAGAAGTCGGCCACGAACTTCGGATCGAACGTCACAGAGAGCGGCTCGCCATCATAAGCGATCGGCAACTGAACACTCGATGTTCCCACATCGCTCGCCGAACTCTTCAGCGTCAGCACTCCCGATTCGAACGTGAAGTCGACCCCCTTGCTTTCATCATTCGTCACGATCATGGCCTGCTTCACAGCCGACAGGAACGGGCCGGTGACGAGTGAAACACTGCGGCTGAAGTCGTTGGGAATCACATCCTGGTAACGCGGGAAGCGGCCTTCGACGAGCCGCGCGTAGATTGTACAGTTCCCACTTCGCACCAGAACATCGTTAGTATGGACGGCGATGTGAATCTCCTGATCGCCGCTTTGGATGCTGCGTTCGATCAGGGTCATCGCCTTTGCCGGGATGACCGGAGCCAGGACTTCTTCCGCCACTCGGCCATGCGCGGTCGCTGGCCCCCGGTGGACTGCCAGTCTTCGACCATCCGTCGCGGCCAAAGTCATCCCGTCTTTGCGGAGTTCCATCAACACCCCGCCCAGGGCGTAACGGGTGCTTTCGCTGTCTGTCGAGAAGATCGTGCGTTGAATTCCCTGCTTCAACGAGGCCCCGGTCGCGATGTGGTAGTCCTTATCTCCGAACTCGGCCACATCAGGGAAGAGGGCGGGGTCTTCCACTGACAAGCGAAAATCGCTCTGCCCACAGCGGATCCGAAGCTGTTGCTCTTCGACTTCGATGGAGACTTCTGCCTCTGGTAGTTCGCGAAGGATCTGAGCGACCCGCTGTGTGGGAAGGAGGCACTCCCCTGGGGAGTTGGACTGCATCTCGGGGAGGATGTAGCGGATGCCGACTTCCTGGTCGGTCCCCATGAGCGTGGCTTGGCCATCGCGAACCGTCAGCTTGACGTTCTTGAGGATTTCCTGGGGCGTGCGTGTCGGGACAACACCGCTCACGGTCGACAAGGCGGTCGAGAGAACAGAGCGGGAACAGATGAGATTCATGGAAGGCCGGTTTCCCAGGATTCAAGAAGATTGAATCACCACTATCAGTATCCACAGCGGGAAGTGCCAGGGAAGGAGTGGGAGGTCAAGTTGTAACTGTATCAATCAGAGGAGGTTATTTCCAATTGAGAGGAGGAAGAGTCTGTGGGAAAAATTGCGGTTGAGAGTGGAAGGGCAGGGATGAACGGATGAAGAGTGTGGAGGAAATGGAAAGGGATTGGAAAAGAGAGGGAATCAATCATTCATGATGAAGACGGAAGATCAGTCAACGAACAAGTTACTGACACGAGAGAGATTAGGTGAGTGAGAGTTGTTGAGTGAGTGTGACTGGGAGGGGCATGCCCGGTGGGGGGAGGAAAGGGATAAGTTCACGAGCGAGTTTGGAGAGTAGTTCAGGGATGCCAGCACCTGTGTGGGAAGAAACTGAAAAGCCGTGAGGCCACACCGAAGAGGTGTCTTGAGGAAGATCGGACTTATGGAGAATGACCAGTCGCCTTGTGGTAAGGGCCAGTAACTCGTGATCTTCGGGAGTGAGGGGCAGGCTCGCATCGAGGACGACCAAGGCCAGATCGGAGGCGGCAATGGCTTGGCGGGCGCGGCGAACCCCTTCCAGTTCGAGGGGATGGCTGGTGTCTCGAAGACCAGCACTATCTGTCAGACGCACGGGCCAGCCTTCGATGGCGGTCTCCAGTGTGACCAGATCGCGGGTCGTCCCGGGTTCGGTCGAGACGATCGACCGTGTGAAACCGGCGATGGCATTCATCAGACTCGACTTCCCGACGTTGGGCCGTCCGCAGAGGACCACTTCCCAGGGTGTCGTTAAGTGCCGAGAAAACGGCACCCATTTCTGAAGAACTTCCAGCCGCGGACGGCGGGCTTCCAGCGGCAAGGCTTCAATCTCCGAAAGCTCCTGCTCAAACAGCCCCGTCGTCTGTTCTAACAGGTAATCAGCGGTCCGTTGCGTCCGAGCCCGCGTTAAGACGGACCACAACTCCTCCCCCGTGGAAGCCGCCGAGCGAACGAAACCTCGAGACACAAGGCTCTTCACGATCCGTTCGACGGCTGCCAATCCGCCGTGGCAGCAGACTTCGGTGGAGTTGTCGGATGTGCGGCAGAAGACGACATCTTCGGGAGGATCATCACCCCAGGCCCCAAAGCAAATGGCGTTGATCCGTTGTTCGTCCGCAGCCCGCCCATTGGCGGCTCGAAAGAGGGGTGGTTCATGTTCGAGGGGAGCCAGTTCACCGGTGAGTCGAATCACGGCGATGGCACTGCGGCCGGGTCCAGTGCCGACTTCCACAGTGGATGGTGAGTGGGACCCGATCACCGCTTCTTGACCAAATCGAGTTCTGGTTTCGGAGCGGCCTTCTTCGGGCGACCGGCGCGGGCCAGGAGTCCCTCGGCGGAAATTGCGTGGACCACTCGTTGGGAGAGGTCGTCCATCTCCGTAATCAGAGTTTCAATCCGCCCCGAGAAATAGAGATAGACCACCAAAGCCGGGATCGCCGTCAACAGCCCAGCGGCTGTCGTGACCAGGGCCAGGGCAATCCCACCCGCCAACTGTTCGGTATTCCCCATCGCACCAGCATTGGCAATCTGACTAAACGACTCCAGCATGCCCCAGACCGTTCCCAGGAGTCCGATCATCGGCATGATCGTGTGCAGACCGTTGAGAACGCGGAGGTTTCGTCGTAAATGGATGATCTGCCGCTCGCCACCGTCGATGACAGCTTGCTCGACCTCGACACTCGGCTTGCCCCATTTTCGAACGGCATGGGCGAAGATGTTGGCGATCGGGCTGTCACTTTCCTGGCAGGCCTCGAGTGCTTCGTCCTGTTCCATCTCGCCATCTTCCACGAGGCGGATGAACCGTTGAACGAATGGCTTGGGAATCACCCGTCCGCGACGCAGCACAACCATCCGTTCCACACTGAACCAGACCAGAAGCAGGGTGGCGATCACGAACGGGATCGCCCAGTAATGGAGCGCCCGAAGGATTTCGATCAGGTTGGTCGGCATCCCGGCTGCTTCGGGAACAACGGGGGCCGCTGCCGGGTCTAGCTCGGGGGCTTGCGCGAATCCGAGGTTACCGGCCCCTAGAGAGATCCCGATGACCACCACAACGACGATGAGCCCCGTCGCTGTGAAGCGGAGTCCCGGGCGACCGCCAGTGGTGTGCGTCAACAACCAGTTCATCCCATGTGCCAGACGAAGGGTGAGAAGGGGCGAATGCGGGAAGTGTAGCTGCGACCGGCGGGGCGACGTAAGACCGTTTACGGGGCGGCTTTTGCCGGGAGGTTCTTCCGAATCTCCTCCAGCATTTGCTTCGCTTCAGCAACTTCCAGCGTGCTCTCGGGGAACTCCTTGATCAATCGTTCCAGACTGATGCTCGCGGCGTCCCAGTTTTTCAATTCCCGGTCACAAACGGCGGACTGCAGTAACGCACTGGCCTGGTATTCGGGGATCTTGTAGTTCACATAGAGGTTGGTGTAGGCCCGGATCGCCTCTTCGTACTTCTTTTCACTCAGGAACGAGTCGGCGAGCCAGAGTTGAGCTTTTCCCGCCAGATTTTTCTTCCGACTGATTGGGGAATCGATCACGCGTGTGAAGTGCTGTCGCCCCTCATCAAAGCGGGCTTCTCGGACGGCGATTCGTCCCAGCAGGTCTTGCACCTGATCCACATAGACCCCTGTGCTGTAGAGCTTTTGAAACTCTGGGAGCATGGCTCGGATGCCATCGTAATCTTTGTCCGGCATGTCAAACTTGGACTCCATGACTAGCAGTAATAACTGCGGTCTCCAATCGACGGCAGGTGTCGCCGTCGCTGCCAATGCGGGATCGGCCGCCAACGCGGATAATGTTTGGAACGCCGCCTGGTGCTGTTTTTGGTTGTACTGGGCTTCACCCACGAGGAACTTCGCCAGGAGGGCTTGCTGACTCTGAGGGAAATCGGCCAGGAGGGCTTGCGCGATCCGGGAAGATTCTTTCCAGACCTCAGCCCGGGCTTCCAGGTTCATCCCCGAGATCAGTGCCTGTTCTCGGAGATCGAGGTCGGCCTCTGTTTCCAGTTCCTGGTAGAGTTTCCGCGCCTCGGTGAGACGGCCCGCATTGTCATGCCCCTGAGCAATGAAGAGCTTCGCTTCTCCCGCAAACGCCGAATCGGAATGGTCTTTCAGAAGCTGGGCATAGAGTTCTTCGGTCTTGGTGTAGTTCTCCGCTTCGAAGTAGGTTACCGCCCATCGCCAGAGAATCTCGTCCCGCGGTGGCCGGGTCTGGGCGGCCGGATCTTCGATCACCAGCTTCAGGCTCTGGTGATATGCCAGACTCCAGAGCGGGTCGGCCAACTCGACGAGTTCGAGTTTCCGATACAGTTCGGCAGCCAGGATGGCGCACCGGACCGATTGTTCCCCAATTTGCTTCTCGTCGTCGTTGGTCAGCAGTTTCTCAGCGGGAATGGCGAACTGCACGGCCGATTTGCCGAGTGTTTCAGCGGCCAGTTTCTGTTTTTCGGCATCTTCTCCCGCTTCCTTTTCCAGGCAGACCCCCTGGTTGAACGCGGCTTGCGCCAAGGTCAGCGGCGGTGCCAAGGGAGAATTGAGAACCGTGGAATAGCACGTGGCGGCCTCCGCGTGGCGCTCCTGCTTAGCCAGTACCAACCCCAGATCTGACATCCCGGAAACATAGTATTCCGACTGTGGTCCGCCAGCGATCACGACCGCCAGCAGTTTCTCCGCCACCTTCCAGTTGGCAGCATCGATCGCCTGCACCGCAGCGTCAGAGGCCGTTTGGTTGACCAACTTCCGATCGGTATCCAGAGGAACCAACTGATTGAGAGACTCGATCAAAGGCTCCCATTGGCCTTGCTTGGCCCGCAGCTCGATGAGCTTCACCAGCGTGGGGCGGCGATCAGCTCCGGGAGGTAAGCCCGCGATGGCTTGCGCCAGAATCGCTTCGGCTTCCGTCGTTTTATCCAGCGCCAGGAGCGCATCGGCCAGCATCGGCAGGGCATCCGCAAACTCTCCGCTCCCCGCGTCTCCCTTGCGAATCGCTTCGGCAACCGGAGTGAGCGAGTCCACGACCTCTTGGGGATGATTCAGTCGCTTCTCGGCCCGCGCCAGTTGGAACCGAGTCTGCAACAAAGTCTTGGGACCGGTCGCTTTCGCCAGGACACCCCGGAAGAGCCCCACCGCTTGCAGGTAGTCCGCTTGGGCGGAAGTCGTATTCGTCGACTGATTCTCATCGCCCCGCTTAAGCAGGGCTCGTCCGAGGAGTTGCTCATTGAGCGACAAGAAAGTGCTGGTCGGAAAGAGATTCGGGAACCGCTCCGTCAGCCGAATCGCCTCGCCCGCCTGTCCCGCGCGGAGGGCTGCATCGGCGGACGCGTACTGCGCATCGTCGGCCCACTCGGATTTGGGGAACTTGGTGACGACCTCCAGGAAGAGCTTGCGGGCATCGTCATAGTTCGCCCGTTGCATCTCACAATCGGCCCAGTGAAAGCTCACGCGATCGGCGTCCTTTGTCGGTGGGGTCTTGGCGGCAAGCTTTTGGAAGACCTCAATCGCTTCAGCCCATTTCTCTTGCCGCTTGCGGCTCATCCCTAACCAAAACTCTGCCTTGGATTCATTGCTGGTGTCCTGGATCGCGACGGCAAAGTGCTTCTCGGCAGCCGGGAACTCGCTGGCTTGATATCTCGCAAACCCGGCGTTGAGCGTCGCGAGCGGAGCGAGGTTGCTCCCTGCGAACCGCGTAATGATCCCCTCGAACGACTGGGCGGCTGCCGGGTAGTCGTGGGCCTCGTAGGCTCGGCTGGCGAGTTCAAACAGGGCCTCCGCAGCCCGGGGACTGTTGGTGGCGGCAATCTGCGTGTAGTGGGCGAGGGCCTTTTCGTTGTCCCCCAGTTGGATCTGTGCCCGGGCCAGGAAGAACTTGGCCTCGATCTGCTCTTCTTTCCCCGTCCGCAGCTTCAGGACCGTCTCGAGTGCGATGACCGCACCGGCTGCGTCCTTCAATTCAATCCGCGACTCCCCCAGATACTGCCAGCCCCATGGCACGAGATCGTGATTCGGGTAGGTCGTGACGTAGCCCGAAAGCTCGTCGTTGGCCGCCTGATAGTCCTTGAGGAAGAAGCTGCTCTCCCCGATGCGGTAGGCGGCGAGGGGGGCTTCAGGATGGGTGGCATTGGCCTTAAGGAACTCACGAAAGACGGTCCGCCCCGCCTCGAAGCGCCGCGCGTGAGTCAGCGCTTGCCCCTGGTAGAGTTGGGCCAGCGGAGCCTTGGGATGGGTCGGGGCTGCCGCCAAGAACTTGGCGAACTCCTTTGACGCAAAGTCCCACCGCTTGTCTTCGTAGAACTTGAGCGCGGAGTTGTAATCATCAATCGGTTCGGCGAGTCCCACTGCGGCTGACACCAGCAACAGCCACCCACCCAGGACCACTTGGACCCCACCCTTGATTCGAAGCGAAAACGCAGCCATGTCGAGACCTTCCCCGTGGCGAGCTTTCGTGAATTGGCCGCGCGCAACGCCAGCCAGCGGGCGACCCTGCCCTGGAAAGCTCCCCGATAACTGAAGACTCTACCCCTGTTGACTTGAGTCCAGCAAGGGGGCGGGGCAAAAACCATCGAAACCGGCGGTCCGTTCCAGTGGGTGGGACCGGTCTGGAAAGCTGTAACGTGGCGGACGGTGAACCGATACAGGTCGGCGAAACGCAAATCCGGTCGGCCCCCCAAGTGGTGAGTCGCCCGGCATGAGGAGGCACACACGAGATCGGATTGCCGCGATCTCTTTCTTGCCCCCCAGCCCCTCACCGCCATACGATGGACAGGTCATCGCACGACAGCGGTGTCCAGCCTCCCCCCAAGGGTGACGCTGTACCTGCATCTGGGAAACCGGTTCCTCATGTCGACCGAATCCAAAACCGAAGTCGGCAGCTACTTCGTCTCCAACTACCCGCCGTTCTCTCAGTGGAAGAAGGAGCGGGTCGGGGAGATTCGCGACGCCTTCGCCAAGCCACCCGCACACAAGGTGCCGCTGGGGATGTATCTGCACATCCCGTTCTGCCGCAAGCGGTGCAAGTTCTGCTACTTCCGGGTCTACACGCAGCAGAACGCCGACATGGTCAAGAACTATGTCGACGCCCTCGACCGCGAGGTCACACTCCTCAAGGATCTTCCCGCCATCGCGGGTCGCGAGTTGGAGTTCGTCTACTTCGGCGGGGGGACGCCGTCGTATCTCAGCGCGAAACAGTTGTTGTTACTGCGCGAGCGGCTGAGCCATTCGGTGACGTGGGACCATGCGAAGGAGGTCACGTTCGAGTGCGAGCCGGGGACGCTCTCGCTGGAGAAGGTCCAGACCCTGAAGGAGATCGGCGTCACGCGGGTCTCGTTGGGAATCGAGAACTTCAACGACAAGATTCTCGAAGAGAACGGCCGCGCACATCTCTCCCCCGAGGTGATGAAAGCGTACGACTGGATTCAAAGCGTCGGCTTCCCGCAGGTGAACATCGACCTGATCGCTGGAATGATTGGCGAAACGGACGAGAACTGGCTGAACTGCGTCGACCGGGCCATCGAGTTGCGACCCAACAACATCACGATCTACCAGATGGAGCTGCCGTTCAACACGTTGATCTCGAAGGAGATGCTGGAGCACGGGATCGAGTCCCCGGTCGCCGACTGGCCGACCAAACGCCGCTGGGCCAGCGAGGCCATCGACCGCCTGCAAGCGGTGGGGTATCACCTGTCGAGCGGCAACGAATTGGTGCTGAATCCTGAGAAGGACCGGTTCGTGTACCGCGACAATCTGTTCCGGGGGAGTGACATCCTGGGCGTCGGCGTCTCGTCGTTCGGCCACTTCCAGGGGGTGCATTACCAGAACAAGGATGCCATTGAGGAGTACATGACGATCGTCAATACGGGCGAACTCCCCCTCAACCGCGCCATGTCCCCCACCCCGCATCAACAACTGATCCGCGAGTGGATCTTGTGTATGAAAGAGGGCGAGGTCACCCCGTCCGTCTTCCAAAAGAAGTTCGGCGTCGACCCTCTGGTTGAGTTTGGCGAGGCCCTCGCCAACCAGGAGCGAGCCGGGTATCTCCAAGTCAACGGCGACCAAGTCAAACTCACCCGCAAGGGGATGCTGCAAGTCGACAGCTTGCTCACGGAATACTTCGAACCAGAGCTGCGGTCGGTGCGGTATACGTGATGCGAGCGGCACTTTCTGCCGATTTGCAAAGTGCTTCGGTGAGGCGAAGGTCAGACTTGTCTGCCCCGCGGGATAGGCTTCCAGCCTGTCTTTTCTCTGAAGATGACAGGCTGGAAGCCTATCCCACAGTCAAGCCGATCTTGCTCTCGGAGCCTCTTTCCAGCTATAGGACGGCTTCGGGGCGTAGACCGCTCCTTCCTTCGGAAAGGACTCCGATGAGCAACGTCGCCGACATTCCGCGAACTTCTGACCCGGGCGCCCTCGATTTGCGTCAGCGGTTCGGGTTCGACCTGGGGTCGCGCCGTGATGAGCAGGCTCTGCAACATGCGGGCCGCATTCTGGAACACCTCCGCACACAACTCGCGGAACTCGACCGGCGCGAACAGAATCTCAATAGCCAGCTCACGTCCATGGACCAGGAACGCCGCTCGCTCCGGCTCTGGAGCCAGCAGTTCACCGAAGAGGCCGAACGACGCGAACAGGAACTCCGCTCCCGCGAGATCCAGCTCGCCGAGCGGGAGGCCGGGTTCGAAGCCTTCGCGGGCGAAGTCGAATCCCGTGAGAAATCACTCGCGACCGACTGGGAAGCGGTCGCTGCAGCCCGCGCGTCGTTGAAGTCGGAACTCGCCCAGGAGATTGAGACCGAGCGGTATGAGCTCGCCGAAGGCCAGCGCCGCCTGGAGATCGACTCCCGCGAATTCGAGCGGCAGCGGAGTGCCTTTGAGAATGAACATGCTTTGGAACTGGAGAACCAGCGCCGCGAGCTGGAAGCGATGCGTGTCGAACGACTCGCCAAGATCGAACAGCATGAAGCCGATGTCTCGCGTCGCGAGATCGATGTGGAGAAGCGGGCTCGTTTTCACGAGGACCACCTCGACCGGGTGCGCCGCGATCTGGCCGAACAACGCCGCGACATCGAACGCGAACGTCAACAGCAGAAGGTCTGGAGCGAGCAAGTCGAGGAATCGATCCGCCTGCGGTTGGCCCATGTACGCCGCTACCGGGATCTTGTCGCGCAGCGGGAAGAATCACTGGAGACCGAACGCGACCTGCTGACACAGGCTCAAAGTTCGTTCGAGAAGGAACAGGCCGGTTCGCGGCTCCGCCTGGACGAGCAATGGGCTCAGTTCACACAGGAACAATCCGAACAGAACGAATTTCACGCTCGGCGGACCGCCGAGCTGCACCAGCGGCAGGAGTCGCTCGACTCGCGCGCCGAGACCCTGGACCGCCTGCGGGCCGAAGTCGACCTGGCCAATCAACAATTACTGGAACAGACCGTCGTCATTGGCGAAGGTCGGGCCATCATCGAGAAAACGATCGGTCAGCCCGAGACCGAAGCCCTTCTGCACACGACCCGCGAGAAGCTCTCTGAACAGTGGAAGCACGTTCGCGAGTCCCTGATCCAGCAGCGGGACGAAGTCGAGACGGCTCGGCTCGCGATTGTGAAGTTGCGTGACGAGTTCCGAAGCGAACGCGAACTCGTCACCAATTGGGTCACCCAGCGGGAGGCTCACCTGCGAACAATGGAAGAGTCACTGGTCAGTGAACGGACGACGACGCGCGACGCCGAGGGCCGGTGGACGGCAACCCGTGATCGCTGGCGAAACGAAAAGATGGAAGCCGAGAACGTGATCCGCGGACTGCTGCTGCAGTTGGAAATTGCCACGGAAAGCCAAGCTCCGTGAGTGATCGGGGCGGTTCCCAAAGGGCGAACTCTACGTTCAAACGCCTGTTGAGCAGTTTACGAACGAGTGAATTGTAAGGGACGCCGATGTCCGTTCGCTCGCACCGATAGCATATTCCGATCCGGTCTTCAGTCGAAGCACTCAGAGATGAGCCAGAGACCACTCGAAAGATCTCTCGCCACTCCCCCTCACCCCCCAGCCCCTCCGCCCCTGTCCCAAGGGGAGAGGGCGCCGGAGTGTGCTGGCTGACTGCTGAAGGCTCAAGGCGAACTGAACACCAATTCCGAAAATGTTCTGGCGAACGTGGCTACGAGAGAGGGCCGACTTTGATCGGCGGAATCGTTAATACGCAGAATCGTAAACGATCAAAGAGCCACCAGTCGGACTCGAACCGACGACCTATGCTTTACGAAAGCATTGCTCTACCAACTGAGCTACGGTGGCTGGTGAGGTACAGACCTCGGTTCTTGCGTCCCCTCGGGCTGAGGTGTGCAACTCATCGCACAACCGACCTCCGAGAGACCGCCAGAAAGACCACTTCGAAGAGGCCCAAAATGCCCAGAAAACCATCGAAGGACTTTCCCCGAACTCCTCACGCATCAATGCGTTGGTGCTAGCAGGTCGGTCAGAAGATGGGTCACTTTGGCTCGTGGAACAACCCCGTAGTGAGGCGGGAGTATCTCGAAATGAAACAGGAACTTCAAGCGGGAATCGACCCCCGAAAACATCAAACTACGATCACGCAGCCCGGCGGATTGCCGCGATCGCTGGCGGCAAGTCAACGAGCGAATGAATGTTCCCGCCGACTGGCTGGGACGTGAACAGCCCGTCCTGGCGATCGATCTGCATGGGGATCTTTGAATCGGGAAAGAGCATCGTCGACATCACGCGGGCCCGCACCTCCGCTCCGGGTGCCATCGTGAGTTTGAACTTGCCCAGGATCGTCGGCAGAGAGATCTTGAACTGCATCATCCCCAGAGCAGCTCCGATGCACATTCGCGCCCCAGCCCCAAAGGGAAGATACGCGTACGGCGAGGGGCTGATTGAAGTCCAACGATCCGGCAGGAACTTTTCCGGCTGAGGGAACAAATGCGGCATATGGTGCGTGATGAACTGGCTAAAAATCACCGGGTTGCCCGCGTTCAGTTTGAACGGTCCCAGTTCGCACGGCTCGGCGGCGACCCGGATTGAATAGGCCGACGCGGGCAGGACGCGCATGCTCTCCCGGATCACGGCATCCAGGACCGGCAGTTGGTCGACCTGTTCAGCGGTCGGGGCCTTCCCGTCGAGTTTCTCTTGCAACTCCGCATGCAGTTGCGACATCACGCCCGGATGCTGCGCCAGCAAGAACAGCGTCCAAGTCAGCGTGTGCGCCGAGGTCAGATGGGCCGCGCCAAAGAGCAGCACGATGTGCCCCACGAGTTGCTCATCCGTGACGCCCCCTTGCATGTCGTGGGCCCGGATCAGCAGCGACAGCACATCCGTTCCGAGCTGGCCGCTGCGGCGCATACGGACCATTTCCAGGACTGCCTTCTCCAGCTCCTCAGCCGACTTCAGCAACTCTTCGTAGTTGGCCAGCAACGCCGGATCGGCGGAGAAGACTGCGGGGCCGACCTGGTGATTGAGATCGACCCACCGTTCAGTCAGCCGCCCGACCTCATAGGCCATCTCCGGAACGTCCATTCCGAACAGCAAGCTGCTGGTCAGGCGGAGCATGTAGTGCGTCATCTCCTCGGCGATGTCTTTGGTATCGCCGGGAGTCCATGATGCGATCTGATCTTGCGTGACGCCGGTGACTTGGTCGTGGTAAGCCTGGATGGCGCGCTTCTGGAAGGGAGCCTGAACAGTCCGCCGGTGCTCGCGATGCTCATCGCCGTTCATGCTGAGCAGGCCGCTCGTCACCCGGCGTTGGGCCGATTTGCGCGGGCCCCGGACCGCAAAGAATTGAGCGTGATACTTCTTGGTGTCGCCGAGAACTTCGTGGTTGTAGTGCGGACCAAAGATGAAATAGACCCGGTGGTTGTCATCTTGGAGTGCCGCCACTTCGCCATGCGAGGCCCACATTTGCCGCATGACCTGAATCGGATCGCGAGCAAAATCGCCCAGCGACCCGTTCATCACGGGCGGCAGCGGCGAGGCCAGTCGCAGAGGCGGGAAAGCAGCAGACATCAAGGGCATCCATGCCAGCGGGCGAGTCCGGTCGAACACTCGATCCCACGAGTGGTGGGTTTCTATCTCGGGCAGGGCGGGGAGACAAGGGCAACTGCCTCGATCGACACGACGGGGCGTGCATTCGCCCATTGGAAGTCCACAAACAAAGCCCTCGGCAAGCTGAAGTCTAGCGCCCCGATGATTAAACTGTAACGCCGTCGTCGAGCGACTTCAGAACGGATCTTCACCACCGCGATCAGCATTCGAAAGGACAACTCATGGACACTCCCGCTTCCGAGGCGCGCTCGCACTGGTCGCCGTACACCTGGGCCGTGTGTCTTGTGTTGATGCTGGCGAGCACACTGAACTACATGGACCGGCAGGCCCTCTCGAACCAGAAGACCGAGATCTCCACGGAATTCAAACTCGACGCGGAGCAGTCCGGGAACACGAAATACGGCTATGTCGAGCTCGGTTTTGGATTGGCGTTCGCCTTGGGGTGTACCGTCTTCGGGTTCGCTGTCGACCGGATCAACGTGCTGTGGCTCTACCCGGCAGCCATGCTTCTCTGGTCGGGAGCCGGGGCCGGGACCGCCTTGGCTCACAGTTATCCTGAACTCTTGGTATGGCGGATTCTGTTAGGCTTTTTCGAGGCCGCCCATTGGCCGTGTGCCCTGCGAACAACCGAGCGGCTCTTGACGCGGGCCGATCGCGGCTTCGGGAACAGCATCCTCCAAAGCGGAACCTCGATTGGGGCAATCTTGATTCCCTTGATGATCCGCGAGATGCGGGAGATTCCATCGCTGACCGGATGGCGAACCCCGTTTCTCGTCACGGGAGCACTGGGAGGTCTCTGGCTGATACTCTGGTTCCTCTTCGCCCGCGGGATCGACCTGACTCCTCCCCAGCAGGTGGTTTCGACCCCGGATGCTCCGCAGCCCCGTGATGCCGATTTCAAGCGGCGGTATGTGGTGCTGATCGGCGTTGTCGTGACGATCAATATCGGATGGCATCTTTTTCGCGTCTGGCTCCCCGCGTTTCTTCAGGAAGGCCGAGGGTATACGGAGGACGAGAAGCTGACCTTCATCGCGATCTTCAACGCCGCCACCGATGTCGGGTGCATCCTGGCGGGCCTCGCCACGTTACTCCTGCAACGGATGGGGCGTACCGCAGCCCACGCCCGGCGGATCGCCTTCACCGGATGCGCGCTCTGCTGTGCAGCTTCGATCTTCATCCCCTGGTTGCCTCGTGGGGCGCCGCTTGAATGGACGCTGCTGCTGGTCGCGGGCGGGCTGCTGGGCTTGTTCCCGTGCTACTACACTTGGACCCAGGATATCTCGGCAACTCACACGGGGAAGATCGCGGGGTCATTGGGCACGATCGCCTGGGTCACGACATCGGCGGTCCATCCCCTGTGCGGATGGGTCATTGACTCCTTCAAAGCTCACAATCAGAAACTGATCGAACTGGGCCAGACGCCCGCGATCGGGGCCTTCGACCTGGGACTCACCGTGGCGGGTTGCCTGCCCCTGATCGGAGCCGCCTTCGTCTGGTGGGGCTGGGATTCAAGGAGTGAGGTCGTCACGGCGCAGACTGATCGATGAGTGGACCGATCCCGATGACGCCCATGGGAACCCAGTTGACGACCGGACTGCAATAAAGGTTCAAGAACGTTCAAGAACCTATGCATGCTCGCCCTCTACGAGCAACCGGGGACTCTCCCCCGATTCGGTTCAGCCACTTGCCCAGTATCAACGCAGTAGGATCACCGTTCATGAAACGACTTGCACGCGAGCTGCTGAATGCCCTCTTGAGCTGCTGAATGCCCTCTTGATTGTGTTCGGCATTCTTTCGGCTGCGATGGGGATTCATGGGTTCTTGCTCTCCAGTAATTTCATTGATGGCGGGGTGACTGGGGTGTCGATGTTGCTGGCCAAGATGACGGGAATCCCGTTGTCGGTCTGGCTTCCGTTGGTCAATCTCCCCTTCATCGTGCTGGGCTATCGACAGATTGGTCCGGTGTTTGCCATCCGCAGCGTCTTGGCCATTTCCGGATTGGCCGTGGCTCTCGCCGTGATTCCCTTTCTGGATGTCACCCCTGATCCGACGCTGACAGCTGTCTTTGGCGGGTTCTTTATCGGGGCCGGGATCGGCTTGGCAGTTCGAGGAGGAGCCGTACTGGATGGGACGGAGATCGCAGCCTTGCTGCTGAGTAAGCGGACCGACTTGTTTAAGGTCGGCGATCTGATTCTGGCCTTTAACATCGTCTTGTTTCTGCTGGCGATGACAGTCCTCAAAGTCGAGGAGGCACTCTACTCAATCCTCACCTATGTCACTGCGGCCAAGACTCTCGACTTTGTGATCTATGGGTTGGAACAGTTCACGGCCATCACGATCATTTCCGAAAAGAACACGGCAATCCGAGAGAGCATTACAGGAACCCTGGGGCGGGGCGTGACCGTCTACCGGGGCCATGGGGGGGTGAGTGGGGCAGATCAGAACATTCTGTATTGCGTCGTGACTCGACTGGAAGTCGGGCAAGTCAAGGCCCTTGTACGCGCCCTGGACCCGAAAGCCTTTGTCGTGATTCACGCCCTCGCCGATGTGGACGGAGGGAACGTTAAGCGGTCGAGTTTACATTAAAGCGATGAGGAGCGGGGTCACTTCTGTGACTGACACGTTTGTTTCCCTCGGTCCCTCTATTCCGCACAGCGGTCTTGGGGACGGCGATATAGAGGCTAACGATGGATTGAGGTGGTCCGACATGATCGGAACCGCTTTCGTCTGGTGGGGCTGGGATTCGGGTGACGCGGCCGGATCAACGGATCTTGCATAGTGAGAGCACATTCGCCATTGGTCTTTAGTCAGAGCATTCGCCCCCGTGGCACGGGCGTCCCGCCCGTGAATCCCTGGAAAAGCACATGGGCGAGACGCCCATGCCACGTTCTTCAACAGGCAGCCGGGGGAGAAGGGTCAGGTGTGTGCATCCCAAACGTCGGTGAATTCAGATCGGACCGGTCTTTGACCCCGACGGGGTCTCGTCTCGTAGCCCAGGGTCGGCTGCGCAGCGGCAGACCCTGGGGCAGTCATATCGAATGCCGTTCAACCTCAAC
>JAYSVZ010000414.1:0-1730 GCA_043718305.1 Planctomycetota bacterium
ATGGTTGTACAGGAACTCTTTCGTATTCATCACCGCCCACAAGACATCCTCGATGGCCTGATGACGTGGTGAGTCAGCGACGGAGAAGGCACTCAGAACCACGGAACGTTCCTGCTCCGTGGGAAATCGGGACAAGGTACTCAAATAGATCTCTTCGACAATTTCGCCGTCCGACTTCGGTGAACTTGCCAGACGCCGGGCCAACCCCCCACGACTCGACAGCTTGTCGTTGACTTCCGGGGAGTTGAGCAGATGCAACGCCTGCGAGATGCTGGGCTCGTTACTGCGTTCGCATTCGCAGACCGTCGCCCGAGCGGGGCGACCGAAGATGCGGAAGAAGTACGAGGGCATGCGGTTGTCCCAGACCTGAATCGCACGGACCCCCTCGGGCCATCCGTTGAATTTCTCGGGGACACCCGTTGTCTGACTGAGGGCATCGAGCAGCACCTCGGCGGGCAGCGCGCGGGGCCGAACATGCGAGAAGTGTTGGCGGTCGTCGCGATTAGTGTCGAGGGCCGGTCCCAATTGATAAGCCCGCGAGTTCAACATCAGCCGGGTCAACGCCTTGAGGTCGTACCGCGACTCACGCAGGTGAGCGGCCAGCGCATCGAGTAGCGGTTCATTGGTGGCGGGATTCGTCGCCCGCTGGTCATCGATCGGATCGACCAGTCCCCGTCCAAAGTAGTTGGCCCACAGGCGATTCGCGATCGCCCTCGCGAAGAACGGGTTCTCGGGCGAGGTCATCCACGTCGCCAACAGTTGTCGGCGGTCCGGCACGTTCGTGAAGTTCGCCGTTTCGGCACCCAGGGCCCGCGCGGGAACCGGCGTCTTGGTCCGGGGGTGCGGCAGGTCCGTGCCACCACGCGAGACGATTGACTCGGTCCCATCGGGCAGACGTTTCACGGTGACGCCCGTGAAGAACCCCGCCAGTCCCGCGTAGTCGTCCTGGCTCCAGCGCTCACTCGGATGATGATGACACTGCGCACATTCGATGCGGACGCCCAGGAACAACTGGCTCACGGCACGGCTCATGACCTCGGGCGTGTCGAGCGTCTTGAAGAACGCGGCGGGGGATTCGCCTTGCACTGGTCCCTGCACGGTCAGAATCTCGCGGGCCATTTCGTCAAAGGGGCGGTTCTCTCCGAATTGCTTTCGCAACCAGCGCGTCAGCCCCACGGTGCCTTGCGAGGTGATCTTGATCTTGTCCGCCTTGAGCAAGTCAGACCATCGCATCGCCCAGTAGTCTGCGTACTCCGGGCGTTCCAAGAGCGAATCGACCAATCGAGCCCGTTTGTCGGGAGCCGGATCCGCCAGGAACGCGCGGGCCTCGTCCGCCGTGGGCAATGTTCCGATGACATCCAGGAAGGCCCGTCGCAGGAACGTCGCGTCGTCGGCCACATCGCTCGGCGGAATGTTCAGTCGCTGCCATTTGTCCCAGGTGTGCTTGTCGACGAGGTTGTGTTCAACACGCGCGGGGAGCGTCCCACCGATTCGCGGCAGCGCCACGCGGCAGACAGCCACATGTCCCAAATACCGAACCAGGATGGCCGCTTCCCCATGGATCTCACTGGCCTGGATCAATCCCCGCGCGTTGACCTCACAGACGTGGGAAGCGTTCGTGATGTAGTCGGACTCGATCGTCGCGCAGCGGCGGACTCCCGCGTCGTCGATGGCCGTGACACGCAGTTGCTGCGTGCCGTGAGCTGCGATGACCAACTGGGCTGGCTCGA
>JAYSVZ010000415.1:0-4936 GCA_043718305.1 Planctomycetota bacterium
CTCGTTGCAGGAACGCCTGCAAATCGAAGTGCGGACCCGACAGCCCGGCGTGGGGCGGGTCGAGGCGAAGATCATGCGGACCGCGAATCACCGGACTGGCGGGCGATTGTGGTTCGATGGGCATTGTGGCGTGGATGGGTGATTCGACGGGACTCTTGAGTGGCTCCACTCGATGGGCTGCCTCGCGGGGAGCCATGATCGGGGAGGCCGGAGCCACGCTGGCTGGCGGCTTGACGGCATCCGCCATGGAGAGCGGAGATGGCGGTCCGCTGGGGGGGAGCGCGAGGGGACTCTCGGCAGCCGCTGATCGGGTCTCTTCCTCCTCGGCCGCTGATGAGAAGTGCGGCTTGCGCGGCGGTACCGGTGGGGCATTGGAGGGCTGTGTCACGCTGTGAGCCGCATCGACGCGCCATGTCGTGCGTGGCTTGGGCACGGATCGTTCGGGCTTCGAGCGACGGGCCGCGTTGCCAACTTCCGGTTCGCGATCGATCTCGGGTGTTTCAGCCGCCAGTGGGGCGGGGGCCGGAGCTGCGACCTTGTGGGGAGTATCGCTCGGTTTGGGGAAGGCTGGGACCAAGGCGGGAGTGACCTCGCTCAGCCCCTCCTCGGCGATGGCATCCGAATGGCCTGCCAATGGCGTTTCCAGCAAGTCGGACTGCGACCACCGCTCCAGTAGATCGCGGGCACTCCGTGTATTCGGGTGCAGAGACGGCGCGTAGAACCGCTGAATCTCACTCCCGCAGGAGGTACACGACAGTGACTGCCCGCTCTCGGAAATCTCAGCAGCCACATCGGTATGACAACGAGGACACCACATCCCTGCGCTCCCCTAGACCGCACGTCAACTGTGCAGCCAACTCCATGCGACCGGCGCATCGCCTCGCCGACTCGTTCGGAGGATGTTCGTGCAACGGGGCTGGTGCTGCAAGAGAGAGTTGCGGGAACGCACCAATCGGGACACTCCGGGTTATCCAGCTTACAGGTGAACTTTTCTCTGGAAGCGTGGTCTTGCCCTTTCATAGGGACGCGATTCCTCTTGCCAGTTCCCCCGATGATCGGAATCGGTCATGCTACTCGTTCCACCACCTTCGCTTGAGCTTGTTGTGACCGATTCCTCCGACGTGTCTACTTCGTCCCGCCCCGTTTCCGCAATCTGGCCGGACCTGTCGCTGTTGGGAGTCGCGCTGATTTGGGGCGTCAATGTCCCTCTGATGAAGGTCGGGCTCGATCGGGTCGCTGGCTTTGAATTTGCGTTTAACGCCCTACGGCTGGCGATCTCGGCGTTGGTGCTGCTGGCGTTGGCGCTCCGCGAAAAGGCTCCCCCGATCTCTCGCCCACCGGGGTTGTGGAAATCGATTCTGCTGTACGCGGTTATTGCGTCCGGAGTCTATCAGTGGACCTTTCTGCTGGGCCTGAGCCAGACCCGCTCCGGAAACGGGGCACTCATCATGGCCACCGTCCCCGCGTGGACAGCTGTCCTCGCCCGAGTCTTTCTGAAGGAGCGGCTGTCGCGGCTCTCATTCAGCGGTCTGCTTGTGGCTTGGACCGGGACACTGATTGTTGCACTTCAGAAGGGGCTGAGCGGTGACCGGGAGGAACTCTGGGGAAATATCGCGATGCTGCTGGCGGCCCTATCGTGGGCCGGGGCGACCGTCCAAAGTCGCCAGGTTTTGCCGTATGTCTCCCCGCTCCGGCTTTCCGCCATCGCTTCCGTATTGATGCTTCCACTGCATTTCGTTCTCGGCGGAACATCGCTCGCGGGGATCGCCCCCTTGCTCCCGGAGCCCCAAGTCTGGGGACCACTCCTGTATGCGGGCGGGCTCTCGACGGGAGTGGCTCTGGCGATGTGGAACTATGGAGTCGGGCATTCGGGAGCAGCTCATGCCGCAGTGTTCCAGAATCTGGTTCCCGTCGTGGCCCTGCTCAGTGCCTGGCTGATCCGCAACGAACCGGTGACCAACCCGCAGTTAGTCGGCGGAGCATTGATCATCACCGGGGTGATCCTGATGCGGCGCGGTCGGAGAGTTCTTTGAAGACGCTGATCGAGTCCTGTAGTCCAGGCCCACCATTCCGGGGACACGCGTCAGACATGGTGGGCCTGCGCTCCAAAGCGAGCTGGTCCCACCGCTTGTCCCCCCCTACGGCTACGAAGACTCCCGTGCTCCCGGTCAGATTCCGAACATCATCCGAGCCACTGCGGAATCGTGCCATGTGTCGCTCATTTCCATTCTTATGGACCACTGCACTGTTCCTCATGTTCGGTGTCGGAGCCAGCGCGGACGAGAAGACCTCTCCTCCCAAGAGTCGCTCCTCTCGGTTCGGTCTCACGTCTCCCCGATCCGTCTCGCCATCCCTCAAAAGCCCCAAGACAGAGGCCACCGAAGACCCGCCCTCGCGGGAAGAGCCTCCAGCCAAACCGCCCAGTCGCATCGCCTCCCTCGACGAGATGATTCTCTTTCAACCAAGTCTCAAGGGAAACTGGGAACAGTCGGAGTTGAAGTACACGGATGTCGAGATCGAGTCGGGCGATGGGACAGACTTGCATGCCTGGTATTGCCCCGCAGATCGCCCGCGAGCAGTGGTGCTGTATTGTCACGGCAATGCGGGGAACGTCGCCTGGTTAGCCGACTTCTTCGAGTTCCTGAGAGCCCAACATCGGATATCCGTGTTGGCATTTGATTATCGAGGTTACGGGAAGAGCAAGGGCAATCCAACCGTCGAAGGGGTCCTGGCCGATGGACGAGCGGCGCGCATGAAATTGGCAGAACTCGCGGGAGTTCCCTCCGCCGAGGTCGTCGTCTGGGGCCGCTCGATGGGTGGGGCGGTCGCGGTTCAATTGGCCTCGAAAGAGGCCCCGCGCGGGCTGATTCTGGAGTGTACGTTCGACTCGTTTAAGACGGTCGCCAAGCACCATGCCCCCCGCTGGGCGTTCCTGGTTCCCGAGGATCGATTGGCATCGGTTCGCCGGATTCCCGAAGTGCGATGCCCACTGTTTCAGGTCCACGGAACCGCAGATCGCGTGGTCCCCTTCGCATGCGGCCAGACTCTGTATGAGGCTGCGAACGAGCCGAAGTTTTTCTTGACGCTCCGCGATGCAGACCATAACACGGCAGCTCCGCTCAAGATGTATGAGAGGATCGATCAGTTTCTCGATCAGCAGTGCCCAAAGCCTGCGGCTCCGTGAGCGGAAGAGCGGTTCCGTGGGATCGGCTTCCAGCCAGTCGTTTTCCGTCACACCCGACAGGCTGGAAGCCGATCCCACGGACTGCGAAATGCGAGTCGCGGAGCGACATCCCATACGCCGGGCTTGAGGCTGACCTCCCCGCCCCGTATGGTGGAGGACTTCACGGCTCCCGGTTTGAGGCACCTCCATGTCGGCTTCTCTTACCCGCTTCGGCAGTTGCTCGTCATTCCTCCCCCCGCCGTCGTCGCGGCGGGACTGGCTTTCGCAGACGGCCAATGGGTTTGGGTCGCTCGCGCTGGCGGGTTTGTTGACCGGCAAGGGGCAAGCTCTCGCCGATTCGCCCGCGATGGCCCCGCACCGCTCGCCCCGGGCCAAGAATGTCATCTTCCTCTACATGGATGGCGGCCCGTCGCAGGTCGACACCTTTGACCCCAAGCCGCTGCTCTCCAAGGAGAACGGCAACCCCTTCAAAATGAAGGTCCAGCCGACGCAGTTCGACAATGTGGGCAACTCGCTCGGGTCGCCGTGGAAGTTCGAGAACTGCGGGCAGAGCGGGCTGCCGATCAGCGATCTGTTTCCGAAGCTGCGGTCGTGTGCGGATGAGTTGTGTGTGATTCGGTCGATGACCTCGGAGTTCTCGGAGCACACCAACGCGAACTATTTTCTGCACACCGGGCATGGGCTCCAGGGACGGCCCAGCATGGGGGCGTGGGTCACGTATGGGCTGGGGAGTGAGAACCAGAACCTGCCGGGGTTTGTGGTCGTCAACGCGGGACTGATTCCGCCGGGAGGGCTCGACTGCTTCTCGAATGGGTTCCTCCCCGCGACGTATCAGGGATCAATCTTCCGCCGCGAGGGAACCCCCGTCGCCAACGTCGATCGCGCGGATGCCACCCCGGCCTCGCAGCGCCGCAAGCTGCAATTGATGGAGACGCTCGACCGTTCGCTGCTGGCTCGCACCGGGAAGCAGGACGCCCTCGAGTCAGCCATTGCCAACTACGAGCTCGCCTTCCGCATGCAGTCCGCAGCCCCTGAACTGGCCGACCTGAGCCAGGAGACGAAGGCGACGCAAGAGATGTACGGCCTGCATCACGACTGGCCGGGGACGAAAGCGTTCGGGCAGAGCTGCCTGCTGGCTCGAAGACTCGTGGAGCGCGGCGTGCGGTTTGTGCAGGTCACGACTCCCAGCGGCAACGGCGACCGCTGGGACCAGCACAGTGATTTGAAAGATGGGCATGAGAAGAACGCCCGCTCGGTCGACCAGCCGATCACCGCCCTGCTCACCGATCTGCGAGCGCGGGGCCTGCTCGACGAGACGCTGGTTCTCTGGGCGGGTGAGTTCGGTCGGACCCCCTTCGCCCAAGGCTCGAATGGCCGCGACCACAACCCGTTCGGGTTCACCGTCTGGATGGCGGGCGGCGGCATCAAGGGGGGCATGGCTTTTGGCTCGACCGATGAATACGGGTATCACGCCATCGAGAACAAGCTGGAGATGCACGACCTGCACGCCACGATCCTGCACCTGCTCGGCATCGAGCACACTCAATTAACCTACCGCTTTGGGGGCCGCGACATGCGGTTGACCGATGTGTTTGGCAATGTGGTGCATGAGGTGATTGCGTAATTGGTGGGGAGACAGCGAGCGGGGGACGTGACGGCCTGTTGATTTTATTGAGCGTTTTGCCGTGGAGCTTGCTTTTCCCCTGACCCCGGTGCGCGGAGGGGCAGCGAGGGGGAGGGGGGGCGTTTTTC
>JAYSVZ010000416.1:0-4929 GCA_043718305.1 Planctomycetota bacterium
GAAGACCCGCCACGGTCTGGCCGTGAATGAAGCGGAGACCAAAGCCACGCTCCAAGCCCTCGCCGCCTCCGCTCCCGGAAGTCGTGTTGAGCGAGCGGCCATTGACACGCTACTCCGTCTCGATCAACTGTCCCAGATCCCTCCGGATCGATTTGAGGCCTGGTGGCAACGGGAAGTCGTTCTGGCGGATGCCTTTCTGGGCTGGGACACCCTCACGATGCTGACCCTCCAGCCTCGAAATCGCGAGATGCTCATCCAAAGAATGGCCGACAGCCCTCGTAATTTGTGCATACCGATTCGCAAGAATCTCCGTTTCCGAGCGGAAGCGACGTTGCGAACCAAGCGATTTGATTTTATGCCGGAAGCGGAGTGCCACCGCATCCTGGCCTTGCCCGAACCTCAGAAGCCAGGGATCGACAGTGACGCTGGCAAATCACGCCCTTTCCCCAAGGACTGAGGCGAAGCTGATCGGATCGACTGTTCCCGAAAGGGCGTTCTCTCTGAGAAGACGACTGCGGATTAGGCCAGACCTAGCGGCTTCAAGGAAGACGCTACTGAATCGGTCCGCTTTGCGACTGCGATCGAAAATTCTCTCCACGGTTCCGCAGGGCCTGCTCATCCAGCTCCTGAAGCGCATTCCGGGGCGTCAACTGGTAGGTGAATTCGCGATGATCCCGGATTCGAAACGGAAGGAAGTTATCCGAGATAAAGTCGAGCGGGGGCCGCTGATACCACGGGGCGGGGGTCGGCTGTTGCACCTGAACGGTTTCGTAGCCCGGCATCGAGACCTTGAACTCGTTGGTCCCGTAATAGGTGAAGCTTTTCGAGACGGGCGAGATCCCCAGTCGTTCGCCATTCATCTCCACGAGCGCCCCTGGCGGAACCGTTTTGACGGTGATCCGGCGGCTGACACAACCGGTTTGCACCAGAGCGAAACAGACCAGCAACAGACAGGAGAGGTTTCGACGCACTGCGGGGGCACCGGAGGAAGGGCAGTTGAGGAATACGTAAAACGGTAACAGACTTCCGGCAAAGTCACCAAGATCACTTTTTGATGCGTTGGAAGGAAGAGTGCGAGACGCACTTGCGCAGTGGGTCGGATGTTCTAGAAGACCTCCTCTCCCCATCACTCACGGCTCCCTGCCCCTTCGGGAGTTCCCGCGTTCCAAGTGGTCACCTCTCCGGGGCGTAGTACGTGCGTTTCCTGCTCCCCGTTCAACTGCCACTCCATCGCGTCGGTCAATAAGAACCGATGACTCTCGCCAGGCGCCAGAACCCGTTCGGTTCCCCAGTGCCGGTTTCGCTCGCAGACTCGATAGCGGAGCGGGCCATCGCCGGTCACCGCGATGCGGGCCGGCGGAGAGAACAAGTCGATGCGGACCGACTTCGGATCGATCATCAAGGCCCCCAGCCGCAACCGTGAATCACCGAGCGTGAAGTCATCCATGGGGAGCGAACTGGTGCCCTCCGACCGACTCCACGCGATCCAAGCCTGACGCAGATCGGCCTCGAGTCGTTGAAGCTCTTCCAACGAGACACCCTCTAACGGAATGCCAGTGGGTGCTGTGGCATGGACTTCGGGCTGATCCGACCAGGCCACGGTGAGCTGGGCTGGTTGATCGGTCTTTGTGGCCAACTGGAAATCGATGGGCTGGCGGATCGAGAGATCGAAGGCCGTCGCGGGCTCCCACGGGGCGCTCGCTTCGACACGCGTGAAGAGTTCCAGCCGGGCCTGCAGGATCTCCAACGTCGTTCGCGTCGGGGCGTGAGCGCGGGGTGTTTCGGCGGAGACCTTCCATTCGAAGGGCCCTGTCATGTTCAGTACCGCGCGAAGTTCACTCGCCATCCGCTGACTCGGCGGCAGCAAGGGACGCATCCGATCAAGCGATGCGAATTGCGCGAACGCCGGTTCGGGAATGTCGAGAACATGGATTCGCGCCGCCCCGGATTCGGCGAACTCGCGGGAGACGAGTCCAATCAACTGGTGGTCGAATTCCAGGTGCAGGTCGCGTGAATGGCGGCGATCCGTCGGAAGCTGGGCCTGACCTTGGACCTCACGGACGACTCGGGCACCCACCGATTCCGGACGGGCGGCGGCCAATTCGACGCCCATCGAAACCGTCAGTCCCGCGCCATCGACCGAGAGCGCCTCGGCAACCAGCCGGACGCGCGGCTGGTACACCGGGAAGGGCCACAGCCATTGCGTGACTTGGCTGGAGGTCTCCTGGTTCAACCGCTCCTCGACGCGAGTCAATAACGGAGTGATGATCGAGGTTACGACATCCTGGATCTCGGACTTACGAGTATACAGCCCGCCGACGATCCCCGTTTCAATCTCGTCTCGCGTGAACTTCGTTCCCCGCAGCTCAATCTGCTTCGGTCGCTCGACAAACCAGTTGTCATCCGCGATCGGGAACCGCGTCTTGCTGAGCAACAGCCGAATTCGGCCCGCATCGACTCTCGGCTTCACGGTCAACTGCAGGGGCGTTGGTCGGCGATGCCCAATCACAATTCGAAAGGGCCCCGTGTGGGCCTCGAAGCCGTTCGTGGTCAGTTGCGCCGACTCGATGTGCAGTTCGACACCCACTCCCAGATCGACGCGGACATCCGCCGTCGAGCATGCAGCGACAAGGGCCGAATCGAGCCGGGCTGTATAGGACAATCCGCTGAGGCGGAGTTTGTACTTCTCGCCGTCGATGTCCAATGTCTGGCGGATCTCATCGAGTGTGCCATGGAGCTTTTCCGGGGATGCCGCCTCGGGAATCCCCGCCGAGAGCATGGCCAGGGAGTCATTGCCGAGTCGCAGTTCCACAGCCTTCCGCATGTGGGCAGCGGTGACAAACGGCGTGGTCGCTTTCAAGGGAGGTCCCGAGAGGGGTTCATGGGGCTGGCTCCAATCGATGCTCGGGATGTCCCCGCCCTCGATCAACCAGCGCGTCACTCGGGAGTCGCCGTAAACGCGTTCCCAGACCTCGTGGCCCGCATCGTGGATCTCGTCGTACCGCCGCGTGGATGAAGGGTGAAGTTGCAAAGCCAACCTGCGCGATCGATCGACCGCAACCACTCCATCCAGGGCTCCATGAATCAACCACAAGTCGCTCTGGTCCCACATCGCGGGGGTGATGGCCGGATCAGCCTGCGAGGTCATTCCCCCAGAGATGACCAGTACGCGCGACCACCGAGTGGGATCCTCCGCAGCCCACTGCACAGCCCCCACCCCCCCCATCGACCATCCGGTGAGCACTCGCCGTTGAGAGTCGATGGCCTCGGACTTTTCGACCTCGGCCACGATGTTCCGGGCCAACTGACCGGCCTCGGAAGTGGCAGCCCAGCACGTCTCAATTCGGTCGTCCCAACTTTCGCACTGCGGAAAGACGACCACGCAAGGAAACTGTTTCGGCCAGAGCTTCAGGGCGGGTCCGAGTCCGACCTGCGTCGGGGCGATCCCATCGCTGCCGCGTTCCCCCGCTCCGTGAAGAAACACAACCAGCGGCCATGCCTTGTCCCGCGAATAGTCCGGCGGCAGGTAGACCTGATACCGATGGGGGCCACGGGCATCGACTAGCGTCCGTGGTTCAAACCGCCCCGAGGTCACCTCTGCGCAAAGCGACGCCGAACACGCCACCAGCCACAGCCAGCCGCCGCATAAAAATCGCAGTCGTCGTCGCTCACGGAGTCTCATGGAAAGTTGGAATCCAAATGGCGCGATCGTGGAACAGAGTTTCGTCCCAACGAGTTCAGATCGACAATCAGGCTGACAAAGAGGTTATAGACTCCGCGAAAGAGAACTGCATCCCCGAAACATCGCTGGCTAGTTTTTCAAAATACGTAGTCTGTGCAGGAGGACTGGGTTTTGGCGGCGTATTCTTGGCACAAGGTCGTGGTTGAAGCCTTGAGTTTCTTGGCGAGATCGAGCGTCGGGTGGTGGATGGCACTATCACCCGCAGATTCTACGGAAGATCACTATCTATTCTTTAACAACAGATCGGATGATGGTCATTGGAATGGAGAGCGTCCCATGACTCTTCAATGGGACCAGCAGACAGCAACGAATGGCGGTTTGATTTCCCCAGTCGAGTCCTTCGTTGGCATGCACATCAACAGTGGTTGCCCCTTCCGCATCGGTCGGGATAATCCTCGCTGTGACTAAGGAGGAGGTTGTCATCACCATCGAGAACTCCTCGCGAGGGAGGTGGATCAACACTCGTCCCGTTCGAGCCCGGTCAAAGATCAAGGACTCGGGTTCGTACTCTATGGGAGTCGTAATTCTGGCTTTGATAGTTCCCTGGATGATCTCTCCGTTGGCATCAGTCGCGACGATCCTTGAGAAAATCCCGCCCGCATATTGGCTCGATTTCAGTTGGACTTTGAACTCCATGATGCCCGCTTCCACTTGAATGGGCGGCCCTAGAATGAGCGCTGGGTGATCGATACATAAGGGGATCTCGCCAGTCGGTCTTCCGGTTTTCCCGACCCAGATCAATCGCATCTTCTGCGGAGGGGGATCCTCACCAGCGGGGAGCACTCCCCAGTCGAGCAAGGCAGGGGACATTCTGGCACCAACGAGATCGCTGACGTAGACCGGTAACTCGTACCGCGGATGATTAGCCTCGTCCGTTTGCACTTGGAGCCAAGCCGTCTCTGTTTCGGTCGGTCTTTGAGTACCGGACACAGAAACAGTTACGACGCACTTCTCTTGCGGCTGAAGTTCGCGAGAAGGGAAACTCACTCGAGTACAGCCACAGGTCGCATGAATTCGCAGAATGTGAAGGGGATGATTAGAACTATTTGTGACGGAGAATGTCTTGGTTGCTTCTCCACCCAAAGGAACAGCATCAAACACGATTCGTGAGGGCTCCAACGTCAAGCCGGGGGGCGGGGGTTCTCGTCGAATCCGCCGATAGGCGATGCTCGTCGAAACCCCAGCGA
>JAYSVZ010000417.1:0-16284 GCA_043718305.1 Planctomycetota bacterium
AGCACTTTCGCTCCCGAAGGGACATCATTAGGGAACTGGAGGGCAGGTTGTGGTGGTTCAGCCTTCATTGGCAGGCCATCAGGTACATCGTCGCCGTTGGTGTCCGGAATGAACATCAAATACGGAGCCGCCCCGACCCACACCCCATCAAACCCCACAGCCAGCCCGCTCACGAGGTTCAGCCCCTCAATAAACACCTTCTTCTGATCGAGCGTCCCGTTCTGATCGGTGTCTTCAAAGATCACGATCCGGTCGGCCCCCTGCCCCTCTGGATTCCGTTGCGGGTAGCTCAACGCCTCCGCAATCCACAGCCGTCCTCGATCATCCCAGCACATTGCAATCGGCTGGGTCACGTCCGGCTCCGACGCTGCCACCTGCACCTTGAACCCCGGCGGTACTTGCATTGCAGCTGCGGCTTCGGCGGCAGTGAGGCCCGCATAGGGGTAGACCTCGACTGCTTGAGCTTCGCTGGCCGACTTCAACTCGGGCAACTTGAACTTGGGCCGCTTCTCATGAAAGCGAAAGTCGTCAAAGTTCACATGCCCCCACCCGCCGGTGTGGGTGTCGGTGATGCGGATCGAGATCAGCTTGTCCTTCTGCTTGCGAAGGTCGACGACGACCGGGGAGAGTTCCTCCGTGTTCGGCCCGCTGATGACGAAGAAGACCTTCCCCGCATCGTCGAGTAGCTCGACCCGCGTCTCTTGATGAGAACCCCCGCCAACGAGCATGCTGGCCCACGGCTGGGTGACTTTGAAGGGGACCGACTGGAGCGTCCCCCGCGGCTCGTCGAAGAGCTTCTCGAACCCGCCCATCCAGTATTCGCCGGTGTGCAGCGATTTCTTGCCAGCACCGAGTGGCCGATCGGGACCAATCCCGCCTTTGATCGGCTGTTGCTCGAACGCCCTGCCGGTCGCGGTCCAGTCCTTGAGGTCGCCGGTCTCGAAGTTCAGATTGAGTGGCTTCCCGTCCTCGTCCGCTGGAATGATCCCCGGTCCGCTCGTCGGCTCGTTGGTCTCATCGGCTGCCAAGGCTGGAGTCACAGCCCCGATCATCAACAGGCCAAACGTTGTCCACATCCGCCACTTCGATGCAACCATCATCAGTGCTCTCCGTCAATCATCAACTTGGGGATCGCGCATGGTTCGGCCAGCCGACTCCATCTCCGTTCAGAGTATGCCGTATCAGGTCCGATGTATCAAAGAAGGCTGGTCTATGCGGACAGCACCGCTGTGATTCACCGGGGGCTGCCCCCGGGAATCTCGGTCGCGGAGCGACCGAGCTACGTAGGCCAGTCGCTCCGCGACTGGCACTGTGGGTTGCGTGGCGAGCACACAGAGTCAGCGAGTCACGCGATAAACTTGAAAGACTCGCAACGTTTCGCCGTGCCGTGTTTCTCGTTTTAACTCGGGAGCCCACCGGAGAGTCTCGGTCCGTTTCTCCTGAGCGATGGCCTCCCAGGGGACATCACTCTGTTCGAGCGGCAAATCAACCGCTTCGAGGAGACCACTTTTCACAAGCTGATCGAATCGCTGAGGGTGGACGAAAGCGGTGTACTGATAAGTGGTTCGGTATCGCAGCAGCTCGCTCCAGTTGACGACGATGTGTGTGACTCCCCGGGCTTGCCAAGTTGACCGGATGTCGGCTGCGGGGCGGAGGGGTTGATCGCGAGAGAGGACATTCGGTACTGCGGCGCTGCAGTCGCGCTCGAAGATGGAGTGGTCAAAACAAGTGTTGTACTCATAGGCGAACTCGGCATCGAACAGCTCCGCATCGCCGACGAAGAGCACCTTGTCGGTCGGGGCTAGGTGTAGGTTTTCGACCAGCGCGACACAGTGGGTCTTCACGAGCCGCCGCGCTTCGTCGAGGGGAGCGAGGTAGTTGTTGTTCCCACCCAGCGGGCTTGTCGCCAGGGCCAGTTGGCAGACCACCACGAGAACGACCGGGAAGAGGGTCAATGCGCGGGCCGCGAACTGAACCTCGCGTGTACGATTCCGGGCGATCTCCGGCACCATGTCCCAGAGTACCGCTAGCCCCGCCCCGGCCAGGAGACTTAAGATCGGCAACATCGGAACCCAGAAGCGATCGATGCGATGCGTCAGGAACTGCCACGTGGCGAATAGATAAACCACGTATCCGATGGCGAACACCAACACTGGTCCCGATGACCGCCGTCGCCAGATCGCCCAGGCAGCGGCGGGAGCCAAGGCGATGTAGAACGCCGACTGCCAGTCGCTCCCCAGAAAGACATCGGACAGCCGCTCGCGCGTGTCGGTCAGGAGGTGGCCCAGTCCGGTGAACTTCGGCAGCGGGTGGCCGTTCTTCCACTTGGCATGCGAGGCCGGATCCCAATCGGTCCCGCCGAAGACACCGTACAGCAGGGGGTAAACCGGGTTGCCCGTCTCGCAGAGGTTCTTGGCCAGCCACGGGCCGAACGTGAGGAGGACGCCGAAGCAGAATGGGAAGAGGTGAGAGGTGAGAGGTGAGAGAACGGAGGTGGAAGGGAACCGGCGAGGCGGGCGCAGGGCCGTGTACAGCAGCACCAGTCCCGCCGGAATCACGACCGTCAGGACACCAGGATATTTGCAACCGGCAGCAGCGCCCGCCGCCAGTCCGGTCAACAGCGACCAACGGCGAATCAAGTGGGGGGCAGTGGCCTCAATCGTCCGTAGGACACCAAGGAACGTCGCGAAGAGGTAACAGGCGAGGCCTCCCTCGGCGTACGCGATGATCGAAATCCGGTAGATCCACGGGCAAGTGATGTGGATCACCACGACGGCCCACGCAGCAGTCAATGTCGTCTTTCGCTCCGCGAAAGCACGCTCTTTCGAGGAGCGAAAGACGACATTATCCAACCACCGCCGGGCCGTGATGAAGAGTCCCAAAGCTGTCAGTGGTGCGAAGACGGCGAGCACAACCTGACCCGCCAATGCGCCGCGATACCAGTCTCCCCGGAGGACCATTCCGGAAAGGCAGAGCATCTCCGTCAGGAACGGGAAGCTCGTGTAGACATCGTGCGGGAGGAACCCCACGTGGCCTTGGAGAAAGAACTCCTTGGCTCCGCCGAGGTGATATTCCTTCACGTCGAAATCGTTCGGCGGTTGGAGCGAACCAAGGAGCATCGCCAATAGAAATGGTGCGATGACGAGCAGACTCGGTACAGCCCAACCGCTGCGGGGAGTCGCTGTCAGAGTCCCCTTGGCATCTTGGCGATGCCGCCCGATGGCAATCACCTCGATCAGGACCGCCAAGCCGCCGATGGTCCAGAACAGGGCGGCATTCAACAGCCCTGCTAATCCTAGCAGCAATGTAAGCGTTCCCCAGGCTGCGAGTCCGATGACCAGCGACCAATAGTGGTGTTCCAGCCAATCGGGAGTTTCGCTCGCTGGGCTCGGAGGGTTCGGCGACTGTGGCGGGATCGCCCGGAAGACTCTGCGCAGGATCGTCCGTCCGATGGCCCACGCGAACGACAGCATTGCCCCAGCGACCGCCAGCAGATCGAACCGCTGCGGGAAGTATTGCCAACCCGACGGTCGGATTGGTTGTCCCTCTTCGACAGTCGGGGCGATATGGTCGATCAGGATCGCGGGGGTGAGTTCCCACACTTCCCAGCGGAAGATCCCTCGGTTGGCCAACTTTTGTAGTGCGAACCCGAAGACTCCGATATAGAGCAGGCAGACCACGCAGCCCCACACCAAGCTGTGTCGATGGTTGGGCTCAAGATTAGGCGTGGTGCCGGTCATCGCTGGTTGCCGTTCTGGTCGTCGCGCGGCCGGATGTCATCATCGTCTCCGAAGTTATCGTCGAGGTCATCGTCTTCGTCCTCATCGAGGTCGTCAAAGTCCTCGTCATCAAACTCATCATCATCCAGCAGATCATCATCATCATCGTCATCGTCATCATCATCGACATCAGAGTCATCGTCGTCGCTGATCGATTCGCGAAGTCCCTGCCAGACGACCCCGGGGACATCGGAGTAACCTGACCCGCTCTCGTCGACGCCGACAACCTCGGCAGTGCGGTCCATGCCACGGCCTTGCATATCGATTACCAGGCGGCGGGCTGTCTCTTCCTCGGGAGCGAGAACCCCCCAGATGACTTGGTACTCGGTCCACTTCTCTTCACTGGCCATGCAGGCTGGCGACTCGGACCAGTTCTCATCGACCGCTTGCCGGATGAGTACCCGATAGAAGTTGACCCCTTCTTCGATCGGCGTTTGGCCGGATCCTTCGCGGAGAGCGGCGAACATTTCGTTGGGTGCCAGGCCGGTCGCAATCAAGAACGTCTCATACTTATCGACCAGCAGATCGCCCGCATTCCAGAGATGGATCGCCATCCACAACCGCCGGTGAAGCCGAGCCAGCCCCTGGACACTGAGCGACGTGATCGTGCGCAGCGGAGTCGCCAGGATCTGCCCCAGCCCCGCCCGGCATTCATCGCTCCGATGCAGCCCGGCGAATGCGGTCGTCTTCTGCACGAGCGACGCGTAGACCGCTTCTTTGTTCAGGAGTTCGTCCGACTCAGCCGCGACGAGCGCCTCGCCGTAACGCTCGAGCTCCAGAAGCCCCGCCGCCCGGTAGTGCCCGCTCCAGGGGGTGTCGGGCTTCCACTGATCGAACCGGTCAAGGTACGTCAGCATCGGCTCGTACTGCTCCAGTCCGTACGAGTAGAGAGCGGCCTCCCACGCCACGCTGGGGTCTTGCGTCCCCTCACGGAGGCACATGTCGAGTACCGCTAGCCCGTCCCGGCGGCGGTCGGTCTGGCTGTAGACCTCAGCCAGTTGCAGGGCGGGGGAACTCGCGGCCCGATCGAGGCGACAAGCCCGCGAAAGGCACCGCTCCGCTTCGCCGAGGTTCCCCTGTTGCAGGTGAAACGTCCCCGCCTGCGAATGGGAAAACGCATTGTGTGGATCGAGATCCAGCGATGCGCGGAACAGCTCCGCCACCCGCTCGACCGTCACTGCGGGCGGTTCGACCGGGAATCGCGACAAGATCGCTCCGAGGACAGCTCGATGGCAAATGATGTTCGCCATCCGACCAAACGGCTCGCCGACCGCTTCGGCCCAAGCCCAGACGGCCACGGGGTCGGCGGTGTGTGTCAAGCAGTATTTCAGGAACTGAATCAACCGGCTGGCATCGCGGTCATCGGTCACCATTTGCGGTGGGAGGGCGAGGACTTTCGTCCGGACCGCTGCGAAGGCGGGCTCGGACTGCGACGATTGGAGTTCCGCGATAAGGGTCTCGACAGTCGGGGCCAGAATCGAAGGCGGGCGATCGTCGATGGGCGGCTCTGTGAGGTCAGAAGAGTGTGCCGCTTCCTCCGCCTCAACGACGGGCGACGCTTCAAGCACCTCGGTCGGAGTCCACAAGGGAGCGACGACCGCAAATGGTCCCACCGTCGGATCGCCCAGCAGGCCCAGCGGAGTCGGCTGCGTCGTCAAGTCGAGTACCCGTTGCAATCGACGAAGAGTCAAATAGTCACGGGCTTCCGTGGCACTCGCCTTGAGTTGATTCGCCAAGCCCGCAATCCGCTCTGTCTGTCCCGCGTACCGCAAGGTCGCAATCAATTGCAGTCGCAACCGAAACCATTCATCGAGGCACTTCTGTCTCCGCAATGTGGGATCCCAGGCTTCGAGCAGCTTGATCGAGCGAGCGACATCCCCGGCACAGAACGCGAAGAACGACTCGTACTCATCCGACCGCAAGTCGTACCACGGGTACTCCCCGCGCGGCGGGGCCACGAACTGGTCGGTGAGTTCCTTTGTGACCCACTGATCGAGTTCCGACTCCCGCCCATTGAGCGTGAGCAGCACCTTCATCAGCAGTGCCCCTTCGATCGTGGCCGCGTGTGGATCGTGATAGGTGCCCCGCATCGACCAACCGCGTTGCAGACCAGCCAGCGCCTCTTCGATTTGCCCCTGCATCAGCAGCAATCGAGCTTCCTCTTTCACCCCGACCCACCGGCGATCATGTGGCCCCGGATCCTGGTGACCGATCCCCAGCCGCGCATTATGCAGAGCCATTTCCAAATCGTCCGCGGCCTCGTAGACCTCCGCTGCGTACTCGCGAAAGCACTTCAAACACTCCAGCTTCCCGGTACGGCGGCAGACCTGCAAGCCGTCATTGATACAGGCATGCATCCCGTCCGAATTGAACCCTTGAATGTTCGCCACAGCCCGCGCGAAGTTGTCGTAGGCACAAGAGGAGAAGCGGCTGCGATACCAGTCGTATTGGTCTTCGTCGAGGTCGGGTTGAAACTGCCGAGCCCGGTCTTCGTTCTCCAGAAGGGCAATCAGTTCCAGGGCGTGATCCCGCCCGACCTCTGGCTCGAGTGTTGAGACTCCATAGTTCATCGCAATGAACAGACCGCGAATGTATTCCGGCAAGCGCCGCTCGGCCTTCGCCAGCCGCCGAATCTCATTGGCGAGCCGCACAGCCGATCGATACCGACACTGATCGGTCATCTCATCGATTTGCGAGAACAGAGCTTCGAGTCGCTGTTCAATGTCATCCGATTCCATGTCGCTCATCATGCCCCCACCGGCGGTTGTCTGTTCAACCACAAGTTAGCAGGTTGCCGACGAAGAGGCAGCTATCAGCATCACACGAGTCCTCCGCCACGCGAAGAATCGGGGTTGGAGTCCAGGCTTTAGCCTGTCCGGAACAGCCTAAAGGCTGGACTCCAACCCATACCATTATCCTTAGTGAAGGACTAATACGACATCACGGAGGCCAAGGTCAGCTCCGTCGCGAGCTGTTCGACTTGCGGCGTCAGGCTCGCACTGCGGCGTTTGAGCATCGAGACTTCATTTCCCTTGTCGTTGTAATCAATGGAATCCATGAACGAGCGCATCAACAGGATTCCCCGACCGCTGGCCAAAGCAATGGCATCATCCTCGGTGGGGTTACGGACCTTGTTGACATCGAACCCCGGACCTTCGTCGCGGATCGTGAATCGGGCGGCCTCTCGCGTGTATTCGGCTTCGAGGGTCACCCGGCGAGAGGAATAAGGCAGCGCCACTTTCCGCTCGGAGACGGTCTGCTCGAAGACATCCCCTTCGAGTTCTCGAAGCTTCGAGCTAACCTCAAGATTGCCGTGGATGATCGCATTGAGGAGGGCTTCTTCGAGGGCCACCTGAATCCGCATCCGGTCTCGATCGTCCAGAAGTTCGAACCGGTCGCACTGCTCGATCAGCAGATTGACGAGATGGGGCACGCGGGCTTTCTCATTCTCCATCACAAAGCAAAGCTTTTGCTGAGACAAGGCTTTCTCCACGCTGGCTCGCGTCGCACGGCTTGTCGCGCGGTCGATGGCACATTCAATTTGGAACGGCCATTCGGAGGGGTCGCTGCCTTTGACAAAGACCAACTCCGCGCCATCGCGGACGGCTTGGGCTGCGCCTTCAATCGTGAGGTTCGCCGTGAGGACAAAGACGGGTGCCATTAACTGGCGGCTGCGCAGAGCTGAGACGAGATCGTTCCAGTATCCATCGCCCAGTTCGACTTCGGACAAGATCGCATCCACCGGATGCAATTGGAGACGTTCGCGAGCCTCTTCGTACGAACTGGCCCCTTCGATCGTCCAATTCTCCTGACCGACAAGCGCTTCGCGAACGGCTTCGCGATCAGCGGTCGAAGGATCGACATGCAGGATGACGGGCATGAACGGACTCCAGTCGCAACCTAATCGCGGGATCGTAGTCTCGAGAGAAGGGGGAAACCAGTTCCTGTGTGAAGGGATGGCTGGCGTTGCAATTCTACAACGCTACTCCTGGACCGAACGATCCAACCCAGAGAAGGGTGATGATTTCGCAGTATGCTCCTAAATCTATCGGTTGCCAATGGAAAGTGCCTAAAGGTCGGAAAACTTCATAATCTCCCGAATGGGGGGTTATTCCGGATTTACCGCGGGAAGTGAGACTTCGGGGGGATCATGGGACAGTAGATCATTCCACTGCTGGAGAATCGCCCCGATCGAAAGGTGGTCCCGAATGGCAAGGGCTGCTGCTCCCAGACGCCTTCGCAAGGCCGCATCGGCCATCAGTCGCTCAAGCCCCCGGGCCAGCGCAGCCGGGTCTTCTGGCGGAACGAGCAGCCCGTTCACCCCGTCTTCGATCAAATCCGACGGACCCGACCGGCAGTCAGTGGCGACCACAGCTCGGCCGGTGGCCAGGGCTTCCACAAGGACGTTGGGGAAGCCTTCATAACGTGAGGAGAGAACGAAGATCGAAGCCCCGGCGATCTGGTCGATGGCATTGGATTGACGGCCAGCCAGCTCAATGCGGGTGGTCAGTTTTCGTGGGGCGATCAGTCCCTCGAGTTTCGAGCGGTCTTCGCCTTCGCCGAGTATCCGCAGCCGCCATGCGGGCCAGGCTGACTCGATGCGGGCGAAGGCTTCGATCAGAACATCGAACCCTTTTTGGGGGGTCAATCGCCCGACGGCGATGATCTCCTGGCGTTCCTCCGAACTGCCCCACGGAACATTCTCGGGGGCCGGGTTGGGGATCACGACGGTTCGGGTGCGAGGGAAGTGACACTGAGCCCACTGGGCGATCCCCCGGGTCTGAACGACGATGGCACTCGCCGAGGGATAAACGACCTGCCGAGCGACCGACCAGACCCGACCCGGATCGTACATCTCGGGATCGATCCGCTCCGACACAATCACGGGGATTCGAAGCCCCTTCGCCGCCAGCAAGGTCACCACGTTCGTGCGGTCGGTAAAGCTAATGATGGCGTCCGGCGCGGCGTCACGGATCACCGATCGCAACCAGCGAATCCGTCGTAGCGGACCAGGGAGCAGATCGCGTTGCCCAGCCCGTTCATCAGTCAGAGATCGCCGCGTGATGCCGGGGGAGAGTGGGTAAAAGTCGCCGCTGTGCCCATCGAAGGTGGCCAGCGTGACGCGCGTTCCGGTCGTGACCCAAGCCTCTGCGAGGCGGGTCATCACCCGCTCGGCTCCCCCTCCGCCCAACGAACTAATGACGAGTAACAAGTGCATCGGTGGGTGATCGATTCGGCGTGTTGATGAATCGTGGAACGGGCTAGGCAAGTGGCGGGAATCAATGGACCCGTAGGACGGCCTTTCCAGGCCGTCCTTGAGACGTTCTCACTGATACACGGCCTGGAGAGAGACGGCCTGGAAAGGCCGTCTTACGGGGAGAGGGTCTCGGTCAAGCTGCGCGGCGCAGTGGTTCTGAGGGGGTCTTCTCGATTGGTGCGTGCAGGTCGATGGCTTGTTCCTCTCGAATCTTTCGCTGCAAGGCCACCCGGATCGCGGCGGAAAAGTAGCAGGCCGATCCGAGGTAGACAATCGCAGTCGATAGCGCGATCCCCGTCACGCCCAGGGGCTTCATCAGGACGTAATTCATAGCGACATTGACCGAGAGGTTCAGGACGCCCCCCACCAGGATCAGCGAGTTCATCCGCAGCGCCATGGCAACTCGGACCAGCACGATCCCCCATAAGTAGAAGGGGAGCTGGAGCGCGTACATCGCCTGAACGGCGGCGACTTGCATTGTTGATTCCGAGGTGAACTTCCCGTGCTCGAAAGAGAGGCCCACGATCTCGCGCGAGAAGATGACCAGAACCAGCGTGAACGGCAGCGACACCAGAAGCGTCCCAAGGGCAGCCCGCTGGGCTGTCGATTGGAGTTCGCTCCATTTCCCGGTCTCGGAGAGTCGGATCAAGTGCGGAAAGATGACCTGGCTGATGGGGATCGTTACGACCCCGAACACCATCCCCACGATCCGGTTGCCGTACTTGAGTTCAGAGATGCTTCCCTCGCCGAGCCATGAGGCCATCGACTGGTCCACAATCTCGGTCCCACAGTGCAGCATCGACCCCGCCACGAGCGGAAAGCTGGTGGCCAAGATTGTCGTATAGGTCGGCGACCATCCGCCGTACTGCGGAGTCAGTGGCAGCCCCTTGGCCTGTAACGAGCGACCGAGGTTTAATAGATCCACAAAGGCCCCGATCGTAAACCCGAGGATCATCGCCTCGGGATCAGAGTGACCGGAAAACCACAGGCAACCCATAATCGCCAGCGAGATCACTCCGGGCGAGAGTGCGGTCACCATGAACCGGCCCTCGGTATTCAGCAGCGTTGCCCAGATGACCGTGACGCCGCTGATCGTCGCATAGGGGATCAGCATCCACAGCATCCGCGATGCCTGGGCTGCCAAGTGCGGAGCCATCGCCGGGTAGAGCATGGCCATGATCTGGGGACCAAGCAGCGCTGCGAGGATCGATATGGTTGCCGAGAAGAGGCAGCCCCAGAATATCCCCTGGGTCAGGAGCCGCCGTCCCGCCGTCTCGTCCCCGCGTGTCCGCAAGCGGACCGACTCCATGACGAGCGCAACCGACAGGTTCTGCAAAACAATGTTCGTGACCATCGTCGGCAGCAGAATCGCCACGTGAAAGGCATCGAGTCCGCCATCGATCCCGAACGTCGACGCGACGACTTGCTCCCGGAAAAAGCCAATCAGTTTGCAGAAGACGGTGAGCACTGCGGTCACAATGGCCGCTCGGCCCAGGGGAGATTGGCTCACAGCCCGTAGCCGATCCGCGAGCGGCTTAACCCGCTGCTGGAACGCCAACCAAAGCTGCGACATCGAGCGGGACATGGAGCGACGACCGATTAGTAGGTCCCGAGGATGGAGTTCATACTGGACGAGGTCGTCTTGTTCCCGATCCTCGGTTCGATCATGAAGTTGAAGCTCAGGTTGTCGCGGCTTCGGTCGTACCCCGCGCCCACATGGAACAACATGTATTCGCCGATGCGGGTGACCGTGAAGGACTGGCCCCGGTCGCGGTTCTCGCCCACGTCATAGCTGGCCCCGACGGTCATGACCCACTTCTCACTGGCCCGATACGAGGCACTGCCAGTGATCAACCGGCTATCAACCGGCCCTGCCTGAATCTCTCGGTAACCCAAGTAGACCGACCCGCGCGGACCACGCTGCGAGAGCATCCCGACGTTCCAGACGCGCTGGCCATCGTTGAAGGGATCAACGACCCCATTGGCAAGGAGTTGGGTCCGCTCACCCACCTGCCACATATAACGTGCCGAGAGAAGGCCCAGGGTCTCGCCAAAGTTATCACGGTCGGCGTCCGGGAAGACACTGGCTTCCAGGTCGAGCGTCATCCAGTCTTTGATGCGGGGCCGTTCGATGGGGCCCTCTTTCGTCTGCCAGCGATGCCGCATCCCCAGTCGGAGAACCTGTTGATCGTCGACTAATTCGTTGTAGGCCGCCGTCACACTGCGACCGGCCCCCGACCGCAACGCGTAGTACCGTGGATCGAACTGAGCGGGGAGTACCCCGCCGAACTCGAGATCCTGGAACCGGGACCGGAAGCGTTCCTGAGCGTCATCATCAATAGCGTTGTATTGCGGGATGTCATCCAGCGACTCGCTTGCTTGCGAGTAGGAATAGTCGAGGTCGAACACCACCTTATGAGCGAGACCGTTGAGCCCCAGAATTGAGCTGCGGATTTCGGGCTGGACGTTCCAGAACTCAACGCTGGCCCGGACCCCGGCACTGCCATAGAGCCGGGTCAGGTCGTTCTGCGTCATGTCCTCTTGCCAGTGCGCGGCTTCCCCTAATGCATACGGGGCGACATGCACCGGACCGATATCAAACGGCAGTGTGACCTCATGCCGGGTGGAGGCCACTAAACCTTCCACTTCGGGGAAGTACGTCAGCGGGACAAACGTATCGAGCGGGTCAATCGGCGGCGTCTCCGGACGGAGCCGCCCATAGCCTACGGAACTGCGGCTGCTCCAGGTCATCGCTCCGCCCAGCAGTGGTTCGCCGAGGACTGTCAGGTCGGCTCGCGGCAGCCACTCGGTCTGCGTGAAGACATCGTTGAGCCGGGTCTGGAACAGGATGCTCGCGGTGGCGTTGTCGACCTGCTTCGTCAGGTTCGTGAGGGTCTCTTGGTCCTTGCCGCGATCCCATTCCGGTTCGTACCACTGCTCCAGGAAGTTCCGATCATCGTTGAAGATGTACGCGAATTCGCTCGACAGCGTGACGCCTCCCGGCATCGACATGCGGTTCCGCAACAACGCCCGGCCGCGATTCGAATCGGGAAAGCCCAAGTCATTCCGCCCCAAGCCCAGCCGGTCAACCCCCGTGTCGTGAACGTAGTACAGAAGCCCTTCGCCCTTCACGCGAGTCGGCATTCCGAGGAACTGACCGTCCAGATCATACTCGCCTTGCGTCCCGATCGCCGGACCGCGTTTGGTGTAGCCATCGACCAACAGATCCCAGTCGGTGCCCGCCGGTAAATCAAACCCGAACAGCTTGTCGATATTCCAGACCGTGTTGAACTCGGCACCAAACATCCCGCTGAATCCGATCGAGGCGCTCTCCAGCGGGAAAGGCGTCTCCTCCACCGCCCCGCTGATCTTTGGCAGGTAGAAGACTGGCACATCCTCGACGAAGATCGTGTTGTTCGTACTCGTGAGATGCTGCGACGTCACCGGTTGCCCAGTAAGCGGATCAGTGCCGCCGTTCCAGTAGCTCGGGCGCTCTTCGATCGAAACGAAACCGGACTGGACGCGGTAACCGGGCTTGCCGAACTGGCTGGTCGTGACCCACGCGTTGTACGCCTGGAAACTGGTGTGAGAAGTCTGGCGGATCGTCTCGGCTCGCACCCGCAGGAAGGCATCGAACTCGGGGACATAAGTCCGCAGTTCACTGTTCATCAGCAACCCGCGCTGCCCGCGAATATCGTAGAAGGCATGGCTGGCGGTCGCCTCGCTATTCCCCTGGCGGGCGACAATGTCCCCTTCCAGGTAGACCTGGAACGGGGTGTTCTCATCGATCTCCGTTCCGCCGCCGGGGTTGCCGACCCCATCCGCCGAGGTCCAGACCACCGCTCGGTCCGCAGACAGATCGATCCGAGTCAGGACTAGCTGGCCGTTGACCATGAGGGGGACGTTTTCGACGATGATGTTGACGCCACCCTGGATCGTGGTCATCGATTCGGGCGGAGTCTTGGACCGGTCGACATCACTATGGACCTTGAAGTCCGAGCCGAGGTTTCGAGGGTTGATCGTGACTCGCCGGGGGTAGGCCACCGAGTACGACGAGTCAAGAACGGGCGAGCTATTGTCCTGGGCAAAGGCGATCTCGGGGGTGAAGCTGACCATCTCGGTTTGAACGAGTTCACGGCGACTGGCCCGCCGCTGCTCATCGCCGCGCTGGAAGGTCGCCGAATCGGCCATCGATCCATCAATGGGCTTGCTGGCGAGCTTGATCGCGGCCCGCGTGTTGAGTTGAGCCAGCATCGACGCCTGCCGGACGGTTCGCCCCGGCTCGATCAGCTGCGCGTCACCCTCCAGGTAAAGGGTCAGTTGCTCTTCTTCGGTCGCGTCCTCAGCCCCGCCCCAAATGACCATTTCGTTGGCTTCGAGGACCGTGGAGCCTTGCGTCACGCGGCACTGACCCCGCGTGAAGAGCATCATCCGCTCGTCATCTTTCCACTTCCAGGCGTACTGGCATTCAATCCGGATGGGGTCGGTCAGTTGCGGCTTTGAACTGGTCGGAGCAGTGACCGTTTGCGGTTCACTTTCGACCAGCGCGTGTTCCACCCGCGACAGAGACGGGAAGCGCTGCCGAATCGCGGGAACCTGCCCCGAAATCGCTCCCACCGCGCAGACCGCGAGCGCAAGCGCCAATAGCGCCCCGCGCAGCGTGCGGTGATTCGCAATGGAGTTCACGCGGTCGGTTTCACCCAAGACAAGATGAGACAGGGGGTTGCGACGGAGAGGCAAGAACCATCTCCCAGGCGGCGGACTATACGACCGTTTCTGAAAAAGAGTCAATCACTCTTTCGGGAAGCGATTTTTTCTCAAGTTCCAAGTCTGAGGGGGCGTCGTCGCGGCTTTTGATTATATGAATCGAGGCTTACCGAGGATGACAAATTCCTCGGCTCATCCTGTAGGGAGGTGAGAGATTAGCCGGTGGTCGAGCGGCAGCGACACCACCGGAAAACGATCTGCATATTTGAAAACATGTCACACCACGTGCCCCGTCGATCTTGCCAACCGGCGATCAATCGGAAGGAGATCGTGGAGTGACTATGTTCTGCGGAGCCTGACCGTACAATCGATCCAGGGGTGGTCGGGATGAGGTTCTTGCAACAGCGCAATCGCCAACCGGAGCTGATGGATCAGCCGGGGCTTTCGGACGCCGAGCATCGTCAGGCTCTGGCGGGTTTACGCAGAGTCAATCTCCTCAGTACCGGCGTGGCGAAGCTCTGGTCAGAGCTGCGCCAGTGGGCTCCCACCACCCATCAGGACCCTCCCTTGCGTGTTCTCGATGTGGCTTGTGGAGGAGGCGATGTGGCCATCCGGCTGGCCTCTCGGGCTCGCCAGCAGGGGATCCCGCTCACGATTCATGGTTGCGATGTCAGCCCGACGGCGATCCAGGTCGCCCGCGAGGCGAGCCAGCGGGCGGGTCTGACTCACATGGATTTCTTTCAACAGGACGCACTGCACACCCCTCTTCCGACCGACTATGACATCATCATGTGTTCGCTGTTCGTGCATCATCTTGATGAGGTTGATGCGCTGCACCTCATCAGGTCCATGTCGGCAGCCGCGCGGAAAGCCATTCTCATTGATGATCTCAGAAGAACACGTTGGGGGTACGCCCTCTGCTGGGTCGGGTGCCGAATTCTCTCTCGCTCAAAGATCGTTCATACGGATGGGCCACTGTCGGTGCAGGGAGCCTTTACAATCCCCGAGGTTTTAAGCCTCGCGGACCAGTGCGGACTGCATGGGGTTCGAGTCGTGCCGCATTGGCCGCAGCGGTTCCTGCTCTCTTGGGAGCGTCCGTGACTTTTCAATCAGAGTCCGGAGCTGAACTCGAATCGTTGCCATGGGATGTTGTCGTGATCGGGGGTGGCCCCGGGGGCAGCGTTACTGCCCGGGAGGCCGCTCGGCACGGACTAAGAACCTTGTTGATCGAAGCCCGAGCATTCCCCCGGCCCAAGGTCTGTGGCGGCTGTCTCAATCCTCGGGCTCTGCGTGTCCTGTCGACGGTGGGGCTGCAAGGTCTCGTCGACGAACTTCACGGTGAGCCGATTCGTGGCATGTCACTCCAATCGGCAGGCCACTCAGCAGAGCTAGAACTGCCCGCAGGACTGTCCGTCACTCGCCATCGGCTCGATGCGGCGCTTCTCCAGGCTGCTCGCGATCAAGGGGTCACAGTCGTCACGGAGGCTTCGGCCACGGTTGAGCCCTCGGTCCGCGATGGCCTGCGGTGCATCACGCTCCATCGTCAGGGGCAAACATCGACAGTCCCAGCCCGCGTGGTCGTCTGTGCCGACGGGTTGTTGCGATCCTCACTGAGATCCCTCCCCGATATGCAGCCCGGTCCCACGCCCGATGCCCGTATGGGGGTCGGTCTCATTCTCTCTCGGGATCAATTGTCCGCTGCTGTCGCCGACCAGTTCCCGCGCGAGCGGATCACGATGATCGTGGGGCGCGGTGGATATGTGGGCCTGGCTTGGGCGGAGGATCATCAACTCAGTTTGGCGGCGGCGGTTGATCCGAAGTTCGTCAAAGCGACCGGATCACCATCGAATGCCGTGCAGGAGATTCTGTCTGCGAATGGGATCGACTTTCCCGTCATCGACAGTGGGTGGTCTGGGACGCCTCCGCTGACGACTGCTCCACGGTGGAATGCGGCGGAGCGGCTCTTCGTGATTGGCGATGCCGCTGGGTATGTCGAACCGTTTACTGGCGAAGGGATGGCCGCCGCCCTGGAACAGTCCGTCGCGGTATTGCCGCTCGTTGTGCAGGCGGCAAGAGAGTGGCGTCCCGAACTTGCCGCCGCCTGGCAAAAGTTCCATCGCACACACTTTCAGCGTCGGCAACGAGTCTGCCGCATGGCGTCTGCCATTTTGCGCCGACAGTGGTTATCCTCTATCGCATTGCTGACCATTCGAACCTTACCGAAACTTGCTGGCTACTTTGTGCAGGCCATCGGTCGGCCTACCCCTTAGCCTTCGACCGATTGACCGAGAGACATATGACATTTGGAATCCTTGGCCTGGGTTTGGCGATCCCTTTGCGTTCGGTATCGCAAGAGTGGGCCGCTGAACATTCCGTCGAAATGTGGGGCGAGGTTCATGAACGATCAGGAGTCGTCCACGCCCTCTATCGTCGCTCCGGGGTTAAGCGGCGGCACAGCGTGCTGATTGATGCACTCGATGACCAAGACCTCTTTCAACAGTCGTTTTATCTGCCCGCGTGCGATGTGAGTGACCGGGGACC
>JAYSVZ010000418.1:0-4914 GCA_043718305.1 Planctomycetota bacterium
TCAAGTTCCTTGAAAGCCGCGATCAATTCATCGCGATCCAACGGCCCCAGCCCGGTCATCACCGCTGCCACGGCGACGGGATTGATGTCGCGCCCGAGCGCCGTGAACCCCAGCTTGTGCGCCTCTCCGATGGTCGTGCCGGAACCCATGAAGGGGTCGAATACGGTGATCCCCGAAATAGAATGTGAACGATAGAACTCTTTCGACATGTCCGAATCGGGGGGCAACTGGCAACCCAGCAAAATGCCGCGAAACACGGACCCCAGTCGCTTGGCCCACCATTTGTGAACGTGGTAAATGGGGCGGTGAATCTCTTTCCGCCAACTTTCTCGCTCGGCCAGTTGTGACAGGAATTCGAAAGGGAATTCATCGCCCTCGATGAGTCGTGGTTTAATCGCCATCGCTGCCCTCCAGTGATGAATCGGGAAGCGATCCGTTGAGACGCATGGCCACGGAATCTCCGGGCGAACCTTTCAATCGCCATGCATGAAAATGATGCTTGCGACCTGCATGAGGATGTGGGATGGTCGTAGGATTCAGTGCGTTCGATTGCAGATCGAATGAGTACGCGACGACCAGTCTGTCGGTCTCGCATCGACACAGTTCGCCGACACATTCAAACTCGTCATTGATCTTCAGGTTCGCAGGCAGGATCAGCGTTTGACAATGCGATACTCCGTCGACCAATCGAAACGGGGTGGGCACAACGTACATCTTGCGATCACGGATCAGAATGTCTCCGTAGCTCCCAAACCCTTTGACGCTCCTGTTCAGATGCACGTAGTCGTGGTCGGCGTTCAGAAAGTCACCGTGGCAGATGACAAGATCCAACACCGGGTACGCATTTCCGTCCGGATGTTTTGGGTAGCGACCGAACACGTAGTAAATGTCTCGCGCATTGTGAAATCCTGTCGGCACTTGGCTATTGCTGTCAAAGCTGGCATCTCGACCGGGGTAGGCCAGCCCTTTGAGTTCGTATCCTTCCGTGGCCTGCACCAAGCGGAAGTCGGGATAGCTATTCCTGCCACCCATCTCGAAATTCTGCCCCAACTCTTCCAAACGAGTCTTAAACCAGTTCTGAAAGTGGAATTCCTTGTCAGAGGCACTGACCCTCTGAATCAATGAGCCTCCTCGAATCGCTTCCATGCAATGCTTGAACACGTCTTGCACGACCATCGAGGGAATCACCTTATTCCTACTGAGAAGCGAATCGTCTCAGTAGTGTAGCGAGTCAGCCAAGCCGCCTCATAATACGAAAGATCCTGGCCAGAAACTTCTTGAATTCCAGGACCTGAGACCATGCTTCCGTTAATCCCTAGGCCGTCAGGCAATCCGAAATTCTCCAAATCATCGGATGAGCCTCACCCCCCAATAATCTCGTCCTCGCTGAATGATGCCCGACGGCGTTCGAAGTGTCGCCCAACGTCGAAGAGCTCAAGATGATGATCAAGGGGATCGACGTGAAGGGCTCGGCGATGCTGTAAAGGGGGGGCTTCCGCCTCATCCCATTCGCCAAGATCCTCAATCCATTCGGTGATGCTGGAGTCAGGCGGTCTCTCCGAATCCCGTGCCGAATCGTGACGAATCCCTCCGCACGGCAGTTGCGCCAGAACTTGACCTCGGTCGTCCACGAGTTTCTCAGCCTCAGTGGCTTCACTGAACTCTGGCGAATTGGGTCGGGAGGGAGGATGCTGACTGCCTAAAGACCCACCCCAATCAACCGCCGAATCTCGGGGTCGATCAAACTGGTCGCCACGTGCTTGGCCGGGCTGAAGTCGTGGTGGCGACTGTGCTGGTGGGGGACCGAGATGATATGGGCCCCGGCTTCGGCAGCGGCCCGGGTGCCCGCTTGGCTGTCTTCCAGGACGAGCATCTCGTGCGGTTTCACGCCGATCCGCTCAGCCGCCTTCAAATAGATCTCGGGGTTCGGTTTGCCGTGGGTCACATCTTCGGCGGTGAGCTTCATTGAGAATCGGTCGACGAGGTCAAACGTCCCCAACATCCGGTGGAGGTACACGCTATCGGACGAAGTCGCGACCCCCTTCGGAAGTCCCCGTTGCTCGATCCAACCGAGCAACTCGAACAGCCCCGGCATGGGTCGCAAATGCGTCTCCAGCAGACCGTCAAAGATCGACTCCGACTCGATCTGCAGCTCATCGATCGTCTCGGAAAGCTCCATCATTTCGATCATCGCCGCGAACGCTTCGCGGGCTCGGCGGCCCATCATCTGATTGAAGAGGGCCTGCGTCGCGACCTTGCCGCGACGGCGCAACAACTCGTGCCCGGTCATGTGAAACACCTCTTCGGTGTTGACCATCAGGCCATCCAGATCAAAGACGACTGCACGAATCGGAGAGACCACGGACCGCTTCCAGTTTGTGAATGACCCGCCGGTTCGGCGGACCGGCTGGGATTCTGACGGTCTCCGAGAAGGTCGGCAAGCGGGCCGCATTCGACCATGATCGAAACCAAAATGATCGAAACCAAAACCACCAGCCGCTCCTCTGCGGCAGGATCGATCATGCACCCGCGGACGCCGGTTTCGCGTTTCGCTCAGTTGTACACCCTGGGAGCTGGAGATAGACTACGTGACTTCGCGCGAGGGCGGTCCGTTCTTGTGCGATCACTGAACATTCAGACAGCAGGATCGTCTCATGCGTCACGTTCTCTCCGCGCTGGTCGTCAATCGGCCCGGAGTTCTCGCGCACATCGCTGGCATGCTGGCGTCGCGAGAGTACAACATTGACAGCCTGGCTGTCGGCGCGACCGAGAACCCCGAGTTCTCGCGGATGACTTTTGTCGTGGCGGGCGACGAGCGGCAACTGGACCAAGTCCGAAAGCAGCTTGAAAAGATCGTGACCGTTGTCAAGGTGATCGACTACTCGAAGGAAGAGTACGTCGAACGCGATCTGATGCTGATCAAGGTCGCCACTCCCAATGACTCTCGCACGCAAGTCAAGGAGCTGGTCGAAATCTTCCGCGGGAAGATTGTCGATGTCAGTGCTGACCACGTGATGATTGAAATCTCGGGCCAGGAACGGAAGATCGAATCGTTCATCGAAGCGGTCCGCCCGTTTGGGATCCTGGAACTCGTTCGCGCGGGGCGGATTGCCCTGCTGCGAGGCAAAACCACCTCGGTGGATGACATCGTCAAAGGGTAAATTCGAAGCCCGAAATCCGAAATTCGAAACCAAGCTTTCGAATTTCGTGCTTCGAATTTCGAATTTCCTCCCCCCTCCTCCTTCCTTCTCTGTGAATCACCATGTCGATCAAGGTCTACTACGACGATGACGCCGATCTGTCCATGCTCAAGGGCAAGACGATCGCCATTCTGGGCTACGGCAGCCAGGGCCATGCCCAGGCTCAAAACCTGCGGGACAGCGGCTGCAATGTGGTGATCGGGCAGCGCCCCGGCAGCCCGAACTACGACTTGGCCGTGTCGCACGGCTTCAAGCCGGTGTCGGCGGAAGAGGCCACCAAGCAGGGCGATCTGGTCAACATGCTCCTGCCCGATGAGGTCCAGGGCGATGTGTTCCGGAATTCAGTGCTGCCGAATCTGAAGCCGGGCGCTCTACTGATGTGCTCGCACGGGTTCAACATCCACTTCAATCAGGTCACCCCGCCAAAGGGTGTCGACACCGCCCTCGTCGCTCCGAAAGGCCCCGGACACCTCGTCCGCAGCGAATACGTCAAGGGCGGCGGAGTGCCGAGCCTGATCGCCATGGGACCAGGATCGTCCGAAAACAGCCGCAAGCTGGCCTTGGCCTATGCCAAGGGCATCGGCGGGACTCGTGGCGGTGTGATCGAAACCACGTTCGCCGAAGAGACCGAAACCGACCTGTTCGGTGAGCAAGTCGTGCTGTGCGGCGGCGTCAGTGCCCTCGTCAAGGCGGCCTTCGAAGTCCTGGTCGAAGCCGGCTACCAGCCCGAAATGGCCTACTTCGAGTGCATGCACGAGCTGAAGTTGATTGTCGACCTGTTCTACCAGGGCGGCCTGAACTACATGCGGTACAGCGTCTCAAACACTGCTGAGTACGGTGATTACACCCGCGGCCCGCGGATTGTGACTGCCGAGACGAAGCTGGAGATGAAGCGGATTCTCAAGGAGATCCAGAGCGGCCAGTTCGCTCGCGATTGGCTCCTGGAGAACAAGGCCAACCAGGCCAGCTTCAAGGCAATCCGCCGCAACGAGCGCGAGCATATGATCGAAACCGTCGGTCGCAAGCTCCGCAAGATGATGAAGTGGATTGATTCGAAGGAAATCTAGGGGTGAAGCTGTCAGCCAACAGCTTTCAGCCATCAGCCAGAGGGACTTTCTGGCTGAAAGCGGATCGCGGATCGCTGAAGGCTTTCCAACAGCATTGAATCTCACCCACCAGCGGTTACACTACCGCGTTCCCGATTGTGTCGACTCGACTTGGAGAGAGGCTTTGGCCCAGCATTTTTACGAGTGCATGTTCCTTCTGGACAGCGGACGTTACGCGGTGAACTCCCGCGCAGCGGAGGATGCCCTCCTGGAGATTTTGAACCGCTGTACAGCGGAAGTGGTGTCCCGCGCCCCGTGGCAAGACGGCAAGCTGGCCTACCAGATTGGCAACCACAAGAAGGGGCTGCACTACTTGGCCTACTTCAAAATGGACAGTGCCCAGGTGACAGAGTTCACCCGGTTGTGCAAGCTCAGCGAGACGGTGGTTCGCCACCTGCTGATCAGCCATCCGGAAAAGCTCTTCATCCCGATGTCCGAAGCTCTGTCACAGCACGTGACTGGGCAAGCGGATACGACCCCCATGGGGGCGCAGCAGGACAAGGGCTACTAAGGTTCTGGTGCGGACTAGCAACTGGTTATTGGACAGGAGCACGAGATGGCCGCCAATTTCAATCGCGTGATTCTGATCGGCACCCTCACGCGCGATC
>JAYSVZ010000419.1:0-1721 GCA_043718305.1 Planctomycetota bacterium
CGCGACGCCCACCCCCAAACCCAGTCCCCACCCACGTCACCACCAAAACGCCAAGCCGCCTGACCCCCGAAACCCTGTCGGCTTCAGCGCGGAGTGTCACAATTTTCGGGTATTTCCATCGCCAAACTCATCTTGTGGCCATTCTGGCCCCGTCCCTACGATCCCGGCGGGTCGGGGGTGCTCTCGACTGAATGTCAGCGTTCCTCAAAGCAGGCCTGAAATGAGTTCCGATGCGTCCCGAGGGGGTGGTCGGTGGGAGGGGGCTCCTGCCTCGGCACAGTGGGAGTCACTGGTCCCGCCGCCGTCGGTGTTGCTCGGCGATGATCCGAATCCCTCGGATCCAGTCTCGGTCGCCATCACTTCGGCCCGTGACTGGCTGCTCGATCACCAGCACATCGAGGGGTATTGGGTCGGCGAACTCGAGGGCAGCACGACCCTCGAGTCCGAATACATTCTGCTCCTGACCTGGCTCGGGCGGGGAGCTTCCGAACTCGCCAAGAAATGTGCCCGCACAATCCAGGCAGAGCAGCTTCCGACCGGCGGGTGGGCGCTGTTTCCCGGTGGGCCGCTTGAGATCAATGCCTCGGTCAAGGCGTACTGGGCCCTCAAGATCACCGGTCATGATCCCCAATCGGAATCGATGCTCCGCGCCCGCGAGGCGATCCGCGCTGCTGGTGGCGCCGAACGGGTGAGCAGTGTCACACGCTATTTCCTGGCGCTGCTGGGAATCATCTCCTACCGGCAATGCCCCGCCGTACCGCCCGAGCTGATGCTGATTCCCGCGTGGCTGCCGTTCAACCTCCAAGAGATGGCGGCGTGGACGCGAACAAGCGTGGTGCCGCTCAGTCTAGTCTGGGCGTACCAACCGGTCGTCAAGCTTCCGCCGGATCAGGGGATCGATGAGCTGTTTCTGAATGGACCCCAGAACCTGCCGATCACGATGTCACTGCCAGTTCCACTTGCTCGTCAGAATACAAAGAGCTGGGTGAAGTGGCCCCAGGTCTTTGGTGTGATCGATAGGGCGTGGAAGGCTCTGGAGTGGTTGCCCATCAAGCCCTTGCGGTGGTGGGCGATTCGCCGGGCGTCCCAATGGATGGTCGACCGGTTCGAGCGGAGTGATGGTCTGGGGGCGGGCTTTTCGTCGATTCTCTGGAGTGTGATCGCGCTGCGGTGTCGCGGGTCTTCCGAGGACTCGCCAGAGGTCCAGACGGCCCTGAAAGAGTTAGAGAAACTCACGATCCACGAGGGGGAGACGGCTCGCCTGGAACCGGGGCACACCCCGGTCTGGGATACCGCGACCAGCGTACTCGCCCTGCGCGAGGCCGGTGTCTCGGCGGACGCGGCCCCCCTGCGAATGGCCATCGATTGGCTCCTCTCTCAAGAAATCCGCGAGCTGGGCGACTGGTCGGATCGCCTGCCCGAGGTCGAGCCGTCCGGTTGGTCCCGGGAGTTCCGCAACGAATTCTACCCCAGCGTTGACGATACGGTCATGACGGCGATGGCCCTGGCCAAATGCTTACCCGGGGACTCGCATGCCGCCTGGACAGCGGAGTTCGTACCGGGCGAGGCGAAGCCGCAGCAGCTCGCGCCCAGCGACAAGGTCAACACCGTGATCTTCGGCACCACGACCGCGCCCCGACTGGCCGCTGCCGATGTCGACCGGATGGGCCCGATGTTAAAGGCCATCGAGCGCGCGGTCCGCTGGGTTTCGGCGATGCAGT
>JAYSVZ010000420.1:0-1719 GCA_043718305.1 Planctomycetota bacterium
AGTCCACCCAGCGCTAACCCAAGACGCCCGGCATTCCGAATGTTCCCGGCGGACCGGAGATCAACAAGCACTACAGCGCACGTTCGCAATTCTGGTCCCCTCTCCCGCCCGCTTCGGGGGGAGAGGGTTAGGGTGAGGGGGCTTCGGAGGGGGTGAAAGCACTGCTTTTCAGGTGATTCTCCGCGAGGGAGCAATTCCACTGACGGTCCCCTCACCCTAACCCTCTCCCCCACAAAGCCGGGGGAGAGGGGACAAGAACACGAGCGTGCGCTGCAGTACTCGCTGCTGAAGGACAAGGAAGCGGCCGGCCACGAGTTGGACGTGCCGCAGCAGCCCGCCGCCTGATACGCGGCTTCCTTGCCGTCGCGCAGCACTTGGCCGCGCTCAACCCAAACGGCAGTGCCATGCGGGTCTGGGAGGTCATGTTGGTGGTCAGTCGATCTTGAGGCTGCGCAAGACCCTTCGGCACAGGTCGCGGAATCTCGGTCCGAAAGTTGGGTCGGTGGCGAGGACACGCAGTCCGGCCCGACCATGTTTCTCAAATCGCACGATTGTGTTCTCGCCACGTTCTGCGGCATCGTTCAGTGCAATGTACGACGCCTTGACATCACCCAACAAAGAGCAGGCGATGGCGAACGTGTTGCTCGTTCCATCGGTGATGTCGGCCAGGCGCGTCGTGAACGGGGGATTGTCGCCGCTCCGGCACAGGAATCCGTTGCACCGTTCCCATCCATTCGTCTGGTTGGCATTTCGTCCAATGGTCGCCGTTGAGGGGGCGAACGATCCCCACTCCCAATTGCTGCCGAGACACGCCTTGTCGTTCGTCCGACCCCTTCTCGGATCGCTTCCTACAGCCAGGTGTCGATTTCGGTGAAGACGCTGTCGGCGTCGGTGTCGCTGACCGTGTCACGGTTGGCGACCACCGCTCCCAGGATGTTGCGGAGATACCAGTCTCTGTTGCCATCGCCATTGCCGCCCGTGAGCGTGTCCTTGGCGGCATCCTCTTTCACCGTGGTGGACGTCAGCGTGAAGCCGCCGTTCGCTCCCCCGGCGAGTGTTCCCAGCAGGTGGGCCACCCGGTCGTCGAGGCTGCTGGCCGAGATCCATTCGGTGAGCAGCGCGGCCAGCGCGGTGGTGTCGGCCTCCAGCGTGTACCGCGCCCCGAGCATCAGATCCTCGCTGGCCCCGCCCGTGAGCGTGTCGGTTCCGGTCCCGCCGATCAGGATGTTCTTCCCGGCTTCGCCCACCAGGACGTCTTTGCCGGCTCCGCCCACCAGGACATCATTGCCCTCGCGCCCCGCCAGCGAGTTGATGCTCGTGTTCCCGATCAGCGTGTCGTTCCCCGAACCGCCGAAAATGTTTTCCAGCGCGGTCGCCGAGGCCAGCGTCAGCGACAGATTGGTGTTGACCGTCTGCTCCGTCGTCAGCCCCAGGTTCACCGCCACCGCATTCGTGCTGCCGACGAAATACAGCGCGTCGATCCCCGCACTGTCGGTGACCGTGTCCGAGCCGAGCTGCGTGTTTGTGTTGAACTGGACTTTTGCAAACTTCGATTTGGTATTGGAGGAATAGGGGTTTTGGGATCAAATTGGTTGGTTTTTCAATGGCGCACGGCGACCAGGGAGGGTCGAGTCATGCCAGGGATCGTGGACTTTCCTCACGTGGTTCAAGAAGCGATGCGTGAGTTTGCGGACGTGTTTGCGTGCCAGCCGCAGCGGC
>JAYSVZ010000043.1:0-2810 GCA_043718305.1 Planctomycetota bacterium
GCTCAATCTCCAAGCGTCCCCAGGCAGCCAAAACGACCACCACGAAACGACCACGCTAACGCAAACTACCCAATCGCGCAATCGAAGGTTACTACACCCGACCAAGCTGACCTCATCGCAAGGGCTGCCATCGGAGTTGGCATAGTCAGTGGCGGCAATGGCCTGTTGCACAGTGCCTTTGTCGCAACAGGGTCATCGCCGGTTGATGCAAGTCAGATGACAAATACATTCGTTCTCGCAACCTGTGGATTGTTTTTCATCATTCTCATGGTCCTGACTCGCGCCAATCGGCACTCACTCAAGATCCTTGAGCCGCTCTTTGCTTTTGTCGTCGCGTGTGTTTGCCTGATCCATTTTGCGATTCCAGCCAAGTACATGTCGATTCCCAGTTGGCCCGAATTCAGTGTCGCGATCCTCATCGCAATCATGATTGTGGGCATTCTCAATATTGCATTCGGATCACTTTCCACTGAATGGCGAATGGCGAAGTATTTCGGCTGGACTGTGTTGGCATCAACCTTCTTTCTGCGACCATTGTTTGAGTCCTCCTGGGCACCATATGCAGCGCCCTTGGCTTGCTCTTTAATTGAAGGCATTGCTTGCTTGATCTTTGCCAGTAGGCTGTACTACCGACGACCAATCATAGGATGATTGAATTCAAGCCTTCGATTCGTACATCACACTGAAATCCGGTCGACGATATTCCGCGTCACCTGATGCTGGCGGCGGTCGTAGAGCTTGGTGACTCGGCTACCTCGCAGATCCCGCCCCTTGTTCCTGCTGCCGCAAAACGCTTCGATCTTGTCGACCTGTACACGTCCTTCGAAGTCGTTCTTGCGGAGCCAGACTTTGCCTTGGCCCTCGTAGTCAGGGTGGTACAGGAATCCGCCGTCCTTCACGGCATTGAGAATGTCCTGAGTGGGCCGATCATGGAACTTCAGCACGAGCAGACCGCGTTTGGTGTCGGTCAGCTTCTCGTAACCCGAGGTGCTGCGGACCGTCCAGCTGCGGAAACGGGGGCGGTCGGGTTCGACTTCCGGAAGCGGGCGGGAGCTTTGGCGATGAGTCTGGTTAACGGGAGTCGGATCGAACGGTGGAGGCTCAACTTCGGCGAGAGCGGTGGGTATATCGCTGGAAAGAGCCGCTCGATCAACGGCTGCTACGGACGGCGCGACTGGGACGACGACTGGTTCCAAAGTCGACTCGCTCAGATTCACTGACTCGCCTCCGACCGGACCAGTCTCAACCGACTCTGACTCCGCCGCAGCGATGGCGGGTTCAGCAACCCCCTTATTGCGGCGAGGACTCTTGCGAGGTTTGTCCAGCTTCGCAAGTGGCGTTGCGGCCTCGGCGGGCATTTCGGCGACTGCTACCGCTGTCCCCATTTCGGCGTCCACTGGTGCCGTGATTTCTTCTTTCGTGCCATATCAACCTCCATATGTTTGGCATTGAACTTGAGTCTACTCCGACCGTTCCTTGAGCATACACCAGCTTGGTAACGATTTGGTTAACGACTCGAAACGATTCAAGCTTCACACTGATATCCGTTCCACAATATTCCGCGTCACCTGATGCTGGCGGCGGTCGTAGAGCTTGGTGACTCGGCTGTCGGAGTGGCCGAGGAGGTACTGGACATCTTCCAGCGAGACGCCCTGGAGCAACAGGTCTGTCGCGGTACAGGACCGAAACGAGTGCGGGGATATGAGCGTGGGCAACTTGGCAGCGGCTAGTCGCCGTTTCATCATGCGGCAGATGTTCACGCCGTTGAGCGGGCGAGCCGAGAGCATTCCGTTGGCCTCCAACGAGCGGAACAGCGGGGCATCTTTTTGAGTTCGCAGCGGGTCAGCGATGTTGAGGTAATCGAGCAGCAGTTGCTGCAAATCGAACCGCACGGGAATGGTCCGCTGCTTGCCGCCCTTTTCGTGGAACTTCAACACGAACTGCCCGCCTTCGTCGACCAGATCACGCACTCGCAGCTTCGCGACGGCTCCGGCCCTGGCGGCTGTGAAGATCAGCGTGGCAATGACGGCCTTGTCGCGGAAGTCGGCGGGGGTGCGGCAGTCGATCGACTTCAACAATCGGCGGGCCTGTTCAGTGGTGATCGCGGGCGTCTTCCCTTCGGTGACGGAGAACCGCTCCATCCGGACCGAATGCGCCGGGTTCAGCACCATCACATGCCGTTGTACCAGCAAATCGAAGAACCTTCGAATCGCGGCCAGATGCAGTTTCTTCGTCGGGATTGCGACCTCCAGATCGTCGAAGTACCGACCGACCAGACCGGGAGTCACCCGAGCTAGGTCCAGCTCCCGCCCTTCGAGCCACTCCAGAAACCGCCGCACTGCGTGCCGGTACGCCGCTCGCGTGTGCTTGTTTCGCAGCTGCCCGCTGAAGAACTCGTCCCAGGCGAACTGCCCCGCCGCCCCCGTGCGAGCCATGATCGCCGGTACGGCTTCGCCGCTTGATCCGCCCACTTTCTGCAACGAGGAAGTTCCTGCATAGGCGACCAGCTCGGTCGCGGCGACACGCTCGCCCCGTGCCTGTTCGGGAACTTTTCGTTCTTGCTCTGCCTCATCATCGGGAGGCGAGCCAGGAGTGAGTCCTTCGCTCATGTCCCCTCACGGATCTGAATGACTTCAATCCCCAGGTCGAGTTTCGACCACTCGCGATTCGAGGTCAGCACCGGAATCCCTCGCGAACGAGCCAGCGCCAAGCACGCCCGCTCGGCCAGCGAAAGCGTCGACTCCCCCGTCTGCCATTTGATCTCAGCAGCGATGGTCGCTTGCTGGGTATCGAACGGCACAATCTCGATC
>JAYSVZ010000421.1:0-4895 GCA_043718305.1 Planctomycetota bacterium
GCTCAACGAAAACGAACCGACAGCCCTGCCCCGCAGAAAAAGTCAGCTGCGTCGTCATTCAGGCCCGTTCCCACGCGGACATCGAACTGGGTATCGTCATTCAGTCGCCATGTAACACCACCGTTGAGGTAATGCTCTGAGGCAACAGCCGAAGACTGCTCGGGCAGGATGGCGAACCACTCCGTGTACAGCCCGAGATCATCGGCGAGCGCATATCCCACCGTCCATGACTGAGCCCACTCGACATACTTGTCATCACCATCCACGGCCCGATTGACTTGTGTGCTGCCCGCTGTGGAGAAGACCTCGGAAATGTCCCAGCCGTACAGCAAATTACAACCCGGCAGTGTCTGGTCCGCTGTGAACTGTGAACTGCCCGTGGGGACCGTCATTTGCGGAACCAAGGCCACTTCCGGGAGCCAGCCCGCTTGCGAGGTCAGTCCGAGCTTCACGCCCAGATAGAGATCCTCCAGTCCCGATTGGCGGTCTCCGTCAATAATCTCGGTCGTCGGCGACAAGGCTGCGCGAAGCTCGAACCAATCCGCCCCCACTCCGACTCTCAGCAGTGGTTCACCCCACGAGTGACCACGCAGCTTTTCGTCACTGTCTCTGGTGTAAGTGTAGCCCGCCTCAATCTGACTGACACCAGCTCCCACCGTAGTGCTCGACTCCGTGAAGTCGGGACGATCGGTGGCGATCGGTTCGGGCTCATCGGCAGAGTTGCTCAACCCTGCCCTGCCCCATGCTCCCAGGAGTGGGCCGCTCTGAAACTCACCCTCCCCGAGTTCGATGTCATCAGTCCAGTCTTCCACCGGTGACTGAGCGAAGACTTCTGCGGCAACCAGCGTAAAGCCAGCGAACAGCACGAGGGTCATGATTGGACGGAACATCACTGGAAATCCATTCACTGGCAAGGGCATCGCACATCGGCAGGTATCGCCGATCAAGAGGAAAGTCCACGTCGCTAAAGAATCTTCGACCAAGTGGGGCGAATGGCTTGCCTCTAACGGGTGACCCGCGACGCAGATTGTAGTACAGGCTACATTGCAGCGACCCAGATAACCCTTGAAGGGTTCTACACATAGCGGGCGGCTGTACAACCCCCTTCATGGTAGCGGAATTAGTAAGAATTTCGCCGGGATGACGCGATCTGGACGGGCGGGGAAAGTCTGACGACTTCCGCTACGGAACTACGGAACGCCGAGTAGCGGAATTCGTAAGAATTTCGCCGGGGGGTGAGGGGTAAGCTTAAACTCGACGCCATTTCGCCTCGGCAATCACGGATCGCTGCACTTCATCTCCCCCGTCTCATGTTCCCTCGGGGGCAACTCGACACGATGAAACACCTCACTCAACGGAAGCGTGATACCGATCGAGTGCAACGTGATCGACGAGGCGAGATCCCGCGCTTCGCGCAACAACCAGTTCCCATCCGGCTGCCGTTGGTAGGCCTCGACATGCGGCCGATCCTGACAGACCAGGACGTGTTCTTGAAGCGATTCAATCTCGCGGTAATGCATCGACCTTGTGCCGCGATCGTACTTCTCGGTCGAGTCGGAGAGGATCTCGATCAGCACCTTGGGGTTCGACAAAGTATCGCCACGGCTATCACTGAACTGGAGTTCGCCGCAAGCGATGACAACGTCCGGATAGGTATGCAGGCCAGTCCGTTCCACACGAACACGCATGTCACTTCCATAGACCTCGCACGGCCCTTCACGCAGATGCTCATCGATTCTCGCAATCAGATTTCGGGAGATGCGGTTGTGCTGATGACTCGCCCCCGCCATGGCGAACATCTCACCCCGGAAGAACTCGCTCTTGAATTCCGCCTTCCGCTCAATCTCCAGATACTGCTCTGCGGTCAGCTTGCGAATGGGGGCGGTCGACATGGGGGCCTCCGAGGGAGTGAGGAGGAGTCAAGGTTAGCATACCGTCTGCAGGGGAGTTTGTGCATTGCCGCGATCTTCGACTGATCAGCAAGCAAGGGGTGTTGCGGCACCCTGTTAAGGAAAAAGAAAAATCGAAAATCGGAATTTACTTGACAACCCGCTAGAGATCACTAGAATATAACACTGTGAGTTTCGTGATGGTCCATCTGTCCAGGAGATTGAAAATCGCTCTTCGCTCTTCGCTCTTCGCTCTTCGCTCTTTCTTGTTTGATTCTGCTGGCGATTGCTGGTGTTCAGTCAGCACTCTTCGTGAGCAGTCTTTCGGCTGATCCATGGTGTGATCATTACGTGAAGCTAATATATGACACTGAATTGTGTTCGACAACCAAAAACACCTATTGCCCAATGTGCAACACTGACCCGACATTCGTTGATTGCGCGAATTGTCTCATGAAAGAATTCTCGGGCAACACGCAGGTCGAGCTCTTTTGGCAGCCCGCCTACCTTCCATCGGGCTACGAGCTGTTTCCGGTTCGAATGAACTGCTATCGGTACCTTAGTTGTCGAAACTCTGTGCAAGAAGACTACCACTGCGGAGGCATGTCTGGGATTTGGACTTGTGATACCGATTCTGGCAGCGAAGGCCAAATCTGTTCGACCTGTTACGCAAACGAAGCGGACTTCTCTCCGTGGAGCCAGGTAAATGACTGGGTGGCAGTACCCTGCGATGTAGAGTAAATATAGGCATCTTATGGAAAGGCTTCATCATGGTTCGCTGTCTCGTTGCGTGGGTTCTAGCATTATTGATGGCTCTGCCCGCTTTGGCCTCCGATGAGTTCGTCTCAGGCTCTGGATTTCGACAGTTGTCGGTGATCGAGTCCGAGGAGGTCTTACTCAAGTTGCGTAAGTCCTTGGAAACGAATCTGAATTCTATACAAACAGTGAGTGGCGAAATCATTTTTGTGAATCAACGCAAGGTTGATAATCCCAGAAAGAAGAACTCGCCAATGGTCTGGCAGGAAGGGACGGCCAACGTGGCATTTCAACTTCATGCGAGTCAGCGATCTTGCCGATCGGAGTTTATCATCTCGGCACCGGTGAATTATTTGGATGAAATCAGTGGAGAAGAGTGGGGCAGTGAGGAGATGGCTGCATCCTATGTCACGGTCTTGAACCCAACAGAATCCTATAAGTTTTATCTGCTACAATCACCGAGAAAGATGGAAGGCGACCCAGAGAATATTCCCTTCGATCCAAGCGACAGTCGAGTTGCATCAAAGTACATGGAAAAACACCCACTCGACTCCAGTATTCGGAATCGAGTGACATCAAACCCTTTGGTTGCATTTCGTGGTGGTACCCAACAGGACATATTGGAGATCATCCCCAAATCGATGGTCGGTCGTGAACCGTATGTCAAGGTTGGAGTCAACGGGAACAGGGTCAGGCTTTCAAAGTCGTTCAAGAACAATGGACTCCGTATTCGAAATGAATTCGATCTCAGTAAAGGCGGTACATTATCTTTCTACGAATGGCTATCACCCCTGGGAAGTCGCGTGGAAGATGCCAGAATTGAGTACGGCGATTTCAAGGGGGTCTGGTTTCCCATACATCGGGTGGATACGATGTACGTAGAGAACGAAAGATACCAGGAGGACCGGTTTGACTTTTTGAACGTAGTATTTGACGGCACATCGAAAGTGACTTTCACACATACCGACTTGGGTGTCAAAGCCGGCGACCGAGTGTTGACACAATCAAAGCCGGGGCCATCGCAGTTGGAAATGATTGGAACCGATGGGAAGTTGAAGTCTCCCGAACAGTTCGTAGAAGACGAAACAAGCATTGGAAAACAGCGTCGAATGACAACTTCCGCCCTGTTCTGGTTCAATGTGGCAGTGCTCCTCGTCTGCGGTTGGTGGATGTGGAGGAAGAGTACGAGAGTGCCTACGGATTCTGGGACAGTGGTTAAGCCCTGACAGTGGGCTTGCCTCGATTACATCGCTCGTTCTGGGCCTTGCGCAAAGCATTCAGACCCGGCCACCCGGCATCGTCTTGAGGCAAGGAGCGAACAAGGACGGCCTGGAAAGGCCGTCCTACAGGGGCGATCGATCGGGCTACTGCTCGACCGATCCAGCTCGCTGCGCTCGCTGGGCGATTTCGGAGAAATCGCCGACAATGATTCCCCGCGGGCTCGATTTTTCTTAGGCTCTCCCCTGCCCTGCCCTCCTCTGGAGCCGCGAATGTCACTTCCCCCGCTCACCGAACGTCGTGCCCTGGTCACCGGGATCACTGGTCAAGACGGTTCGTATCTGGCCGAACTCCTTCTGGCCAAGGGGTACGAGGTCTGGGGGCTTGTGCGTCGAAGTTCGACCGAGAACACCTCGCGAATCTCGCATCTCATGAAGCCGGGAATCAAGCTCCAGTTGCGGCAAGGGGACCTCTCCGACTCGACTTCGATCTACCACGCGCTCGAAGAGTCGAAGCCGCACGAGGTCTACAACCTCGCTGCTCAGTCGCACGTCCACGTCAGCTTCGAATGCCCCGAGTACACGGCGGACATTACCGGACTGGGGGCGTTGCGGTTGCTCGATGCGATTCGGCAATTGAACCTGAACAGCCGGTTCTACCAAGCCAGCTCCTCCGAACTATTTGGCAAGGTCGCCGAAACGCCACAGCGGGAGACGACACCCTTTCACCCCCGCAGCCCGTACGGCTGTGCCAAGGCATTCGCGAACTACATCACGCGGAACTACCGCGAGTCATACGGGATGTTTGCCGTCAACGGAATCCTGTTCAACCATGAGTCGCCGCGGCGAGGGGAGATGTTCGTGACCCGTAAGATCACGAAGGCTGTGGCTGAGCTAAAGCGTGGCCGCCCTGCCCCGTTGCAATTGGGGAACCTCGACTCGAAGCGGGACTGGGGCTTCGCCGGGGACTATGTCGAGGCGATGTGGCGGATGCTGCAAGCCGAGACGCCGGACGACTACGTGATCGCCACCG
>JAYSVZ010000422.1:0-4860 GCA_043718305.1 Planctomycetota bacterium
GTCATCTTCTCCTCAAAGGTCGTAATCTCCTGGGTGAGAGCGTCGATCTTCGCCTGATGCGCGGCGACCTCGGCAGCGTGTTTCGCCATGTCATCCGGCGGCGAGATATCGCGCGATGAATTGGCCAGCACCGACTCACCGGATCGCTCCCCGTAGTGCTTCACGTTTCGGAAGAAAGCCAGAAAGCTGTAGTAGTCGGTTTGCGGCAGGGGGTCGAGTTTGTGGTCATGGCAACGGGCACAATTGAGGGTCAGTCCCAAGAACGCCTGTGAAGTCGTGCCGACAACATCGTCCATGCCGTCAAAGAACGCCATCTCCCGATCGACCGGCTCATCGTCCCAGATTCCAAGTCGGTAATACCCGGTCGCGATCAGCGAATCGGGAGTGACTTGCTCGAGTTCATCGCCCGCCAGTTGCTCCTTGAGGAATTGGTCATACGGCTTGTTCTCATTGAACGATCGAATCACATAGTCGCGATAGCGCCATACGAACGGCTTGGCGTCATCCCGTTCGTAGCTGTTGGTTTCGGCATAGCGAACGAGGTCGAGCCAGTACCGAGCCCAGTGCTCGCCATGTTGCGGGGAGGTCAAGAGTGACTCGACGACATCGTGGTACGCCGCGTTAGTCGGAGCGGTCTCAAAGCGGGTAACCTCATCGGGGCTGGGGGGCAACCCGACCAGATCGTATTGCACCCGGCGATACAACGCGCGCGGTTCAGCGGGCGGATTCGGCTTGAGTCCCTTCGACTCCAGTTGCTTCAGCACAAAGGCATCGATCGGGTTCATGACCCAGGTCGGGGTTCCCACCTCGGGCACAGAAGGTTTCACAATCCGCCGAAATGACCAGTGGTTCTTGGTGGTCGCATTGACCGGCGGCGGGCCATGAGCAGACGGGGCGACGAGTTCCCCCTCGGGCATTGGCACGCCCATTTCGACCCACCGAGTCAGGATCGAAATCGCCTCTGCCGGGAGTTTCCCCGAGGGCGGCATCTCCATGCCGTCATAGTTGATCGCTTGCAGCAGCAGGCTCTCCGCTGGCTTGGCGAGATCAACAGCGGGACCGGATTCGCCGCCTTTCAGGAGGGCTTTGCGGCCAGCCAGACTGAGTTCGCCTTTGGCCTTCCCATTCAGGTGGCACTTGCCGCAATGTTGCGAAAGGAGTGGCTGGACCTGTTCTTCGTAGAACTTGAGCCCCTCAGCGGTCGCCTCTGGCGTCACAGCCGCTGGCTCATCACTCCAACAGTCCTGACAAATGCCCAAGGCCCACAGCACCCACAGCAGTGGCAATCCAGCCGATCGCACGAAACCCATAGCGGAGCCTCCCGGTAGTTTGTAATCAGTCCTAAGTAAATCGTCGCAAATCTTCTCGCCAGACGCAAGGCACGGCTCTCCGAAGGGCCGCAACGTCTGAAATTCGAGGATCAGTGATGGGCATCGGCCAGGAGGATTTCGCCGTGCCCGTGCGAATCGTGCCCGTGGTCTTCTTCCTCCACGACATCCTCGCCCGAGAAATCAACCAAGCCATCGAACACGCCCGAGAGCTGCGCCGACCCGGCCAGGAACATGATGACCACCAATCCCACCACGTAGACCAGTTTGCCAACGAAGTTCGACAGCGAAAGCTTCACCCCCAGGATCGGATAGTAATGGAATCCATCAATCGGCGGAGCCACGCTCCCCCAGACGAGGACCGTCAGGAACGCGATCAGCACCACTCCGAGAAAGCCCCCCGAGCGGATGACCGGCGACAGCTTCTGCCAGTTGACCGCCAAGCCCCAGAACCCAGCCCAGGCAATTAGCGGAGCCCACGGGAGGATCAGCGAACCGAGGGTCACCACCACTTGGAGCAGGGCGGTGAGGAGATTCAGCAGAGCATCGAACAACGCCATGGCAACCACGCATCCAAACGGGACGAGAGATCCTGCCGCGAACACAGCGGCTCGGCGGAAGGATAGCAGCCAAGTGGGGAGGATTTCCATCCGGATCAGTATGCGACTGGCCGATGGCGAAAGCGTGATGCCAGAGAGGCCACAACTATTTCGTGCCAATTTCTCGGTTCCCTCGATTCTTGATAGATTTCCAATCCAGTCCCTCATACAATCCCGCCTCTTGATCCGTGGCTTCGGCCATTGGACATGCCAGAACCAATGGCTTTTGTGTAGGGGCACTGCGTCTCTCTCTCATTCGGTCCTGGAACATTGACTTGGGACCGTGATGACATTTGTCGAGATGGGGCTCGCTGAGCCCGTGATGCGTGCCGTGACAGCGGAAGGTTATATCAATCCCACCCCCATTCAGGCAGCGGCCATCCCCGCAGCCATGACCGGGCGCGACCTGCTGGGCTGTGCCCAGACGGGAACGGGCAAGACTGCGGCGTTCTCGCTGCCGGTGCTCCACCGGCTCTACGAGAACCAACCGACAGCCCAGGAGATGGGAAAAAACAAGCAGCGCGGCTTCCGCCGGATTCGCTGCCTGATCCTCTCACCCACTCGCGAATTGGCGATTCAGATCGGCGACAGCCTGCGGGCCTACGGGTGCCACACCGGACTGCGACACACGGTTGTCGTGGGCGGTGTCGGCCAATCGCCGCAGGTGCATGCCCTCAACCGGGGGGTCGATATCCTGGTGGCGACACCGGGGCGGCTCGAAGACCTGCGTCAACAAGGGTACATCGATCTGCGAGCTGTCGAGATTTTCGTGCTCGACGAAGCCGACCGGATGCTCGACATGGGCTTCCTGCCGTCGATTCGCAAGATTGTCAAGATGCTCCCCGAAGATAAGCAAACGCTCTTCTTCTCGGCCACGATGCCCGGGGAAATCTCGGAACTGGCCGAAGGGATCCTGCACGACCCCGAGCGGATTCGAATCGCTCCCGTCAAGCAGACGACCGAACTGGTGACCCACTCGGTGTACCACGTTTCGCGACCTCAGAAGTCGCGGCTCCTGGCGACGCTGCTCAAGAATCAACCAATCTCGCGAGCCATCGTCTTCTGCCGAACGAAGCACGGGGCCGACCGCCTCGCGAATCAATTGGAGCGGTACGGCATCACAACCGCCGCCCTGCATGGTGACAAGAGCCAGACCGCTCGGCAAAAGGCTCTGGCCATGTTCAAGTCGAGCAGCCCGCCGGTCCTCGTCGCCACGGATGTCGCAGCTCGCGGCATCGATGTCGACTCGATCACGCATGTCTTCAACTTCGACCTGCCAAACGAGACGGAGACTTACGTCCATCGCATCGGGCGGACGGGCCGCGCGGGTGCCACCGGGCTGGCGATTACGTTCTGTGATGAGAACGAACGCGGTCAACTCAAGAGCATCGAGCGGCACATCAAGCAGGTGATCCCGGTCTCCCCGATCGGACAACTGATTGAAGTCCCGCCGCCCATCGAAGGCCAGCCCGCCGAACAGCCGGACCGCGACAATGATCGCCGCCCGGCCTTCGAGGGCCAACGACGCGACCAAAACAACCAGCGCCCCAACGGTCCCGGCGGCCCACCTCGCGATCGCCAAGGCAACAACAATCGCGGCCAACGCGGCGGCGATCGCCCCGGTCAGCGCCCCAACGGGCCGCAACCCGGTGGCCAGGCCAACCCCCGCCAAGCCCCTTTCGGCCAAGCGGGTCAGCGCGATGACCGCCGCCAGCAAGATCCGCAGGCCCCGACGAACGACCGGCCCCGCAAGGAACCGCGCTACGTCTCGTCGCGCGGACGGGATTAAGACCGAAAATCGAAAATCCCGTAGGATGGCCTTTTAGGCTGTCCTATCTGCACATCGTATTCCTGCCTCCGAATCCCCGTAAGAATGGCCAGGGGAACTGTATTTCAACGCAAAGACGCCAAGGCGCAAAGTCTCCAAGGAAGAGGCCAGCGTGATCCGGGGGTGACTTCACTGGCAGGAATCTCGTGAAGATCGAGGCTTTGCAGGGATGACTTTATTCTCGGCCCATCCCGGAGGGATCTGAGAGATTAGCCGGTGGTTGAGCGCCAGCGACACCACCGGAAAAGCGGCCCCGAAGCTGGCCGCATCCTGAAGGGATGCCAGAATCTCGCAGCCTCGGGAACCGGCGTTCTGGCATCCCTTCCGGATGCAATCACTCAACCACCGGCTAATTTCTGTGACCCCTCCGGGGTCGGGCAAGCCACATTCGCTCTCCATTGACGGGTGGCGGGAATTCGCGACTTCCCCTTGCGACTCTGCGCCTTGGCGTCTTGCGTTGTCCACCTCCGAGTTGTGTAGAAGGGGCAGGCTGGATGGTCCATCCTACGGGACTTTATTTTCTACCAATTGAATAAATCGGTCTGACCACTCAGCCTCACGGGCTCGAGCCGGTCGGAGCTTTCCTGGAGTAGTCGAACCGCGTCTTTTGAAACCCGAGCCGCAACTCGACCCATTCCGCTGCGAGATCGCGTTCAATGGTGTAGTACGGCATGCTGGTCTGGACAGTCTCCTCGTAAAGGGTTTCCCCGGTGCGTGCGTCGAGGCAGTAATAGCGGGACTGCTTCACGTCCTTCCAGATGATCGGTGGGGTCTTGGGCGCTGGCTGTTTGGAAGGCGGCAAGGTCTTTTCAAGAGCCGGTGGTTTCCCTTGCCACACATCGGCACAAACGATCAGCGGGACATCGCGCGGTTGGTCTTGAGGGACGATGCGATGGTCGATCGCCCGTGTCCAATTCAGCTTCCCTGTTCGGCGGTCGAAGCTAGCCAGAAGGCCGTTCACAGCGGGGCGCCGCCAGCCTTGTTGTGTTTGCAGCGGCTCGGTCAGTCCCTTTTCGGTAATCGCGGATGAGAGGGTGACGTGGATTGATCGTTCGGTGACTCCCGCCGCGATCGAAAGCAGTCCCGGGGGCCAGGCGACTGGTGA
>JAYSVZ010000423.1:0-16062 GCA_043718305.1 Planctomycetota bacterium
ATCGAACCGTTCGGCGGCCCCGCTCATCCCGAGTTGGCCCCAGCCAGCATGCACGTGAAATACGAGTACGCCGCGCGAGGCGAACGCGGTCCGCTCTCACTGACCTGGTACCAGGGTAGCCACAAGCCGGAAATCTGGCAGAAAGGGCTGATCCCCCGCTGGGACACCGGGATGCTGTTCATCGGTTCGAAGGGGCAGTTGCTCACCGACTACTCAAAGCATCAGTTGCTGTTCGGGGCCGACGTGAACGACTTCAAGCGGCCAGAGCAGACGATCCCGCCCTCGCTCGGCCATCACGCCGAGTGGATCCACGCCTGTAAAACGGGCGCTCCGACGACTTGCAACTTTGCCTACGCTGGTCCGCTGACCGAGGCGAACCATCTGGGCAACGTCGCCTACCGGGCGGGGAAGAAGATCGAGTGGGACTCCGTCAATATGAAGATCCCCAACGCCCCCGAGGCGGAGAAGTTCTTGGGGCGGGAGTACCGCAAGGGATGGGAATTGGTGTAGGTGTTGAGGTGTGTGCGTCATAAAAGTGGACCGACACAGAACCATCGCGGGCTGGACTTCGCTGCCCAGAAAATGGCTCACATAAAATCTGACACTCCGCGCTGAAGCCGACAGGGTCGGGGTTCCCAGGTGAGCGTCCCCCACGAAAGCCCCCTCTGTGTCCCGTCCGGGACACCCGAAAATAGCCCACCGTTTCAACGGTGGGAGTGCGCCCCGACGAACCGACGAGTCCCGTTAGGGACGGCAGAAACGGGCGAATTCACGCCACTCGCCGACGTTCTGGCGAGCGTGGCTACGGGGCATTTTTGCCCGCGGGCAGAATAACTCCCCCCGCCACGGGTTCGCCAATCCGTAACTCCAACAGATTCTGTTCAATCGTCGCGCAAATCGTTTCCAGCGGCAGGTCGTTGGTGTCTTCGCCGAAGGGGTCTTCGATCTCGACGCCGATCCCTTCAATGCCAAAGAGGATGTAGGCCACGACCAGTGTGACGGGAATCGTCACCAGACCGAAGCGGTTGACGAGTGCGAACGGGAGCGTGAAGCAGTAGACCATCAAGGCTCGTCGCAGGTGAACCGCATACGCGAATGGCAGCGGAGTCGACCGAATCCGCTCGCACGCCCCGCAGTAACCGGTCAGCGACTGGACGTTCTGGTCCATGCTCTGCATCTGGTGACTGTCGATCAGATCCCGCTGCCTAGCCACTTGGACGAGGTCCGTAATTCGGCAAAGCACCGCGAGCGGGACGTGGTCCGCACTCAGGGCCGCTGTTGCTTCGGCAACGGGGAGCTGCGGTTGCATCGGGCCCAGAGCCTTGGCACCCCGCAGGCGAGACATCGTGCTGAAGGCATACGCGATCGTCCAGTGGATCGTCTGATTGGCCAGGTCACGATCTCCCGTCAACCAGGACGCCGCCTGCCGGGCCAGGTTGCGAGTCTCATTGACGATCCCGCCCCACAGCTTCCGCCCCTCCCAGAATCGGTCATACGACGCATTGGTGCGGAAGACGAGAAGCAATCCCAGTGATGTTCCGATCAGGGAGTGAGCGGTCTCCGGGATGGCCAAATTATCGAGCCAGTGGTCGCCGTAGAGGTACAGCAAAGTGATGACTGTCGCCCAGATGACACAGGCGGTGACGCGCCCCAGAATCTCTTTGACCAGCGACCCCTCAATGTCAAACAGATGGCTGGTCCAGTCGTGCGGATCGTAATTCGACATGTTCAGGCCGTTCGGAGATCGGGCGCGGAGTGCCAGTGACTGCGGGCGTTTTGTCAGCGGAGTATCGTCTTCAGTCGGCTGTCGATTTCCAAGTCTTGCCATGCAACGTGGAACATGGCAGGTTCAGCCCTCGATCATCGCCTACGGCATCCGCCTGAACTGACGACTGACGACTGGCCACAGGCCACTGAAAACCGGCCCCCGTGTGAAATACCGCGGCCCCCGGCCAATAGAGCCTGAGCCGTTGTTCTCTCGAAGCCCGATGGCCTATCATAACTTCAGAGAGGCTCTCGGGAGACTGATCTGCTGCGTCGTGATTTCGACGCCCCCTCCCGGTTGCAGCTTGACCTAGGACACACCCGCCGTGAGCACTGAACTCGACACCCTCATCTCCCAGGCCAAGCAGAAGCTCGACGCCCAGACGGTCGAAGTGGTCCAACAGCACTTCCACCCCGCACTGGGGGCGCCGTACTGGCTGGAGAAGGCCCAGACGCTGAAGTTTGATCCCCGGACGGAGATCAAGTGCTTTGACGATCTGAAGAAGTTCCCGCTGTTCGATGATGATGACTTTCGTGGCGGCCCGGTGACGCGGTTCCTGCCGCAGAAGTGGAAGAACGAGCCGAAGTTCGTCTTCGAGACCGGCGGCACGACCGGGATTCCCAAGTCGCGCTGCGTCGTCAAAGACCACGACATCGACTACGAAGAGTTCTCGCGGACGATCCCGGATGAGTTCTTTCCCAAGGGCGCCAACTGGTTGATGCTGGGGCCCTCGGGCCCGCGGCGGCTGCGTCTGGCGATTGAGCATCTGTGCCAGTTCCGGGGCGGGATCTGCTTCTGCGTCGACCTCGACCCGCGGTATGTCGTCAAGCTCCTCAAGAAGGGGGATGTGGCGGGAGCCAAGGCGTACGCTGATCATGTGATCGATCAGGCGATGACGGTCCTCTCTGCCAATCACGACATCCAGTGCTGCTTCGCGACGCCCAAGCTGTTGGAGGCTCTCGCTCTGCGGCTGATCGACAAGGGTTCAAGCATTGAAGAGGCGGGGATCAAGGGGGTCTTCTGCGGGGGGACCGAGATGACCTCGCAATGGATTCGGTTTGCGATCGAAGAACTGCTCGGCGAAAATGTCTTCATCGCCCCGACGTACGGAAACACGCTGATGGGCCTGGCGTGCGGCAAGCCGGTCAGTGCCGCCGAGAACTGGAAGATCGCCTACTTCGCCCCCCAGCCGCGCGCGGTCGTCGAAGTGGTCGACTTCAAAAACTACGATCAGGTCGTCGACTACGGCTCGACAGGCCGCGTCAAGCTCTACACGCTGACGCACGAGCTGTTCATTCCGGGCTTCATGGAGCGGGATGAAGGCGAGCGCGAGAAGCCATGGCCGAAGTTCCCATGGGATGGGATCAGCGGGACGCGTCCGTTCCATGAGTTCGCGAAGACGACCGTGGTCGGGGTGTACTAATTGTCTTCCCATCATTTCGAAAGTGGTATTCCTGAAAGGGGTGAGCTTGCGCTGCCCCATGGGCGAGAGATACTCACCGACGTTCAGCCCCAAGGCCTTCGCCTGAGGGGAAAAAATCCCGCTGAGAATTCGGCAGGTCAGCCTTCGGCTCGACCCATTGCATATCGCCCGATTCACTCGCCAGCGTGCGTTCCGTTTGACCAATTCAGCAACGCCGTTTCGTCGGTCTCGGTGACCAAGCATCTGCTGCACCGTGGTCACCTGAGACCCCGGGGTTTGCTCCATCAACAACCGAATGAACTCTCAACTCTCAACGATTCCCCCATGCTCGACCTCTACGATAAAATCCAAGACGCCTCCCAGTTCATCCGCCAGCAGTGGCCGCGCACGCCGCATGCCGGGATTGTTCTCGGCACGGGGCTGGGGGCCTTGGTCAAAAAGATCGAAGTCGAGGCCAGCATCGACTATGAGTCGATCCCGCACTTCCCTAAGTCGACCGCCATCAGCCACAAAGGCCGACTCGTCTGCGGCCTGCTCGAGGGCCTTCCCGTCATGGCCATGGAAGGCCGCAGCCACATGTACGAGGGATACCCCCTCAAGCAAATCACACTCCCCATTCGCGTCTTCAAGGCCCTGGGAGCCCAACTCCTGATCGTCTCGAACGCGGTGGGGGGGATGAACCCGTTCTATGCGACGGGGGACATTATGGTCATCGACGACCATATTAATCTGATGGGGGCCAACCCGCTGATCGGGATCAACGATGACCGGCTGGGGCCACGCTTCCCGGATATGTGCGAACCATATGACCGCAAGCTGGGACAGGTCGCCTTGGAGGTCGCCCGCCGCGAGAATTTTGCGTGCCATCGCGGAGTGCTGGTCGCTGTCTCGGGGCCAAACCTCGAAACGCGTGCCGAGTACCGGTTCCTCCGCCAGATCGGAGCCGATGTCGTCGGAATGTCGACCATCCCCGAGGTGATCGTGGCCGTCCACTGCGGGTTGCGGACCGTGGGGCTGTCGGTCATCACCGACATGTGCCTACCCGATGCGCTGAAGCCTGCCGAGGTGTCAGAGATCCTCGCCATCGCGAACGCGGCCGAGCCGAAGCTGACGGCGCTGGTGACGGGGCTGTTGGCCTCGGAACGGGGGTAGGGCGGTCATGTCACGGCGACCATCGCCTCAACGTTTTGGCGAAACATGGCTCCAGTCCTGAACCAAGTAACCCTCTGCTGACTCAATCAAAAGAATCACTCGAAATCCTTGGTGGAATGGCGTATTGAGTGTTGTTCGGACAGATCAACAGCACACGTCACGGAGGGATTTCGAGTGAAACGTTCACAGAGTGTCAAGCAGAACAAGCGGCTGCAGCAGGCGCGGAAGCGGCGGATGGAGCAGGCGGACCAAGCCGGACTCTCCCTCACCCCCTCTCCGGAAGGGGCCTGTTGAAAAGCCCCGTGGCACGGGCGTCCCGCCCGTGAATCCCTGGGAAATCGCCTGGGCGAGACGCCCATGTCACTGACTTCAACAGGCCTGAAGACATGTCCTCGGCTCAGCGGTTGCGGCGACTACGCAGCCCGGCGGGACGATGCATCGAGAACCTCCGTCGCGATATCCGTGAACATCGCATCGATCGACGCTTGGGCTCGTTCGACATAGGCCCTGCGATGACGCTCTTCATCGTCCGTAAAAGCGGCTGCGTCGAGGCGGTGATGAATCTCTCCGATCGGGGTGTCGAGCGAAACGACTCGGTCTGGGTTTAACCCCGCATCAGCTAACAGCCCCTCGATCTTCGACGAGTTCGACTTCACCGCCAGCACAGCGGTTCCGGTCAGAATCGCAAAGCAAGTCGCATGAAACCGACCCGTGAACATCGCCCGGCAGCGGGCCATGCGGGTCAGAAAATCGCGAGCGTTCTGGTCGGCGTGGGCTAGCGAGACGTAGCTCGCTGGGCACCATCCGAGCGGACCAAGTCGGCGTCCGAGTTCGCGCTGCAGCCACCGCTTGCCCGTGCGGATCAGGCCGCTGCGATTCCATCGGCGGGAGATCAGCGGGGCGAAGATGGTGTCTGGAAGTTGCCGTGAACAGCGATAGAGTTCGGTGGTGACTTTGGGGATCGTCGAGTCAGTGATGAGCCAACCGTCGCGGGAGGAGTTGGTCGGCTCCCACGGCGTTGCGAGGGTCAGATCGGGCGTCACCGTCGACGCGATCCCAGCCGCCGCGAGTTCGACGGCACTGAGTGATTCGCGAACATGAATCCGGCGAAAGACCGAGGCTCGCTCGGCCAGCAACCGACTATTGGCTTGCCAGGTGCAATTGATCAGGAACGCCGGGACACGATGCTGCCGGGCAAACTCCGCAGCTTCGATCAACTCGTATCCCATCGGTCGATCGTGGTGAATCGTTCCTTCGCCGTTGATGACGAGCAGATCGGATTGCTCAATCGCTTGAGCAACGCGTGGATCGGAACGCCAGTGCTTCCCGGAGTGACGGAACGCGGTCGCGATCCCCTGTCCCTCCAGACCACGCACAAGGTTCTCCATCACGAGTTCGCAGCCGTGGTGGTGGGCATGGGCTGTGTCACCGAGGACAACGGCGCGGGCGATTTGAAGGGGGCTGTTCATGGGATTGCTCCCTTGATGAGAAGGTTGTGCGGAACACCGATTGAATTTGTCAGGAGGTCTTGCTCATCGAGCGGAACTCTGTACCCCGAAGGGGTTACAGGAGATAGCCCAGGGTTGGCGACCAGTGGGAGCCTACTCTGGGTTGGGTTGAACCGGAGAGACGAACCCTGAAGGGGTTCTACACCCGTGTGGAACCCCTTCAGGGTGCGCTCTGGCGAGGTCCGTTCACCCAGGGTGCGCGACCTACGGTCGCGACCCTGGGCTGTGGTGTGTAACCCCTTCGGGGTACAAAGGATCATGCCGCCTCCGATCGGAGCCAGCGGCTTAGTAGGTCGCCCAGTTCCCTGAGCGGGGGCTGGAAGGTCTGGTTCGATGGCACCCACTCGAACGCCTCGTCGGTCAGCTCCACAATCGCCGCCCGCTGGAGATACCCCGCGCGGGAGTAGCTGTCGAAGAAGATCTGATTCGTCGAGTCGGGACGGGCGTCGCGCGGTCGAAGGCTCAGAACGGGGCGACCCGCTGAGATGGCCTCGGTGAGCATCATGTGGCTGTCCTCGGTGGCCACGATCCGGTCGCCCGCCCCGAGGAAATCGCGGTAGCGTCGCCCCTGGTCCCGGGAGTAAAGCGAGAGCCGGGCGATCATCGGGTCTTGTTCGATTGCGGCGAGTCGCTGCTCTACAAGTTCTCCGGTGCGGCGACTCGTGACGACCAACCAGCGAATGGCATGCGCCGTTGAAAGACTCCGCATTCCGGCGACCAGTCGTTCCCAGTCTTCCTGGTCATACGTGTATCCGCCGCCGTTTCCACCGATGAGCAGCGTCCAGAGCTTCTCGCTTTGCAGGGACTCCGACTCACGGTAGCGCTGGCCTTCGGCGGCAATCTCATCGGGCAGGATGGGGACCGGCGTGATCTCCCAATGAATGAAGGGCGGCGACGGCTGGCGATCGCGGTATGTCAACACGCGCCAAAAGCAGTGCGGTCCGAGCTTGCGCGGGTCGCCGACAAAGATGTTGCGGCACCCGAAGGCCCGCGCCAGCCAGGCATTGGCGTGCAGCGTGTTCCCTCCCGCACTGACGATCAGGTCCGGGGTCGGAAGCGGCAATTGGTCGACCCGATAGAAGAACCCCAACCGCGCTGGGTCGGGCACCTTGGGCGAATAGTTCAATAGCCCGGTCAGGATTGGGCGCAGTGCCGCCGAACGGAGATGCAACTCACACCACTCCACTTGCAGCCGGTGATGAAACTCCAAGGCCCGCAGCACTCCCTTGGACTGGTTGAAATGCCCCGGCCGGCCATCGCTGAGAACGAGAACGCGGAGGGGAGGTTGAGGGTGGAGAGTTGAGGGTGGAGGGACCGAAGAGTCCCTGGCACTTGGCACTTGGCACTTGCCACTTACTCCCTTGGCACTTGCCTCCTCAGCACTTCCTCCGCCCACTAACTTTTTGTCGGGTGTCATTTGTTCCACGCCCTCCATCCGGTCCGAACGCGGAGGCGGAATTCGCGCATCGATTCACGGCCACTGACTTTGATCCGTCGCAGTTGGAACCGGTCGGGATCGAGTTGCGTATCGATCCCCGAGTGAGTCGTGACCGCGCTGGTGTAACCCATCTCGCGAACGAGGTCGGGATCACCGTCGGCGTAGAGCCCAAACGGATACGCAAACGACCGCACGCGAGTTTGAAACCGGTCCTCGAGTTGGGATCGCGATTCGGTCAGCTCGCGCTGTTTCGTAGCTCGATCGGCCGTCGCCATGTTCAGGTGCGTGACGGTATGCCCGCCGAGTTCGAACCGTCCGCTGGCCAGGAGGGTGTCGACATCTTCATCCGTGAGCTTTGCCGCATCGCGCAGCTCCCCAGAGTTGTGATGGGCCTTCTTCTGGCTCGACCAGTCACGGTCACTGAAACGATCGGCGACCAGATAAAGTGTGGCCCGCGCGTTGTACTTCTCTAATAGCGGGAGTGCATGCGTCAGATTGTCGCGGTATCCATCATCAAACGTGATCGCCACGGTTTTCTCGGCGGCGGCTGACCAACCTTCGGCCAGATCACTCGCGAACCGGAAGTTCCAGCCCTCGGAAGCCAGCCATTCGAGCTGAGCCTCGAACATCATGGGAGGAACTCGCAGGCCGTTGTATGAGGAACCCGGGCGAGGCGGTTGAATCATGTGGTACATGAGAATCCGGGGATAGCGCATCGCCACCGAAGGTCGCCACCAGGCGAACCGACTGGAGTACCAGACGCCGCCCGCTGCGGCACCGATCGCCATCGCTTCCCACATGGGATTGTTGTTCCCCCCGTAGGCCAGTCGCTCCGCGACTGGCATTGCGACTCACCCCAAACGTGTTCGACGGAGCGACCGAGCGACGTTATGCGAACGGTCGGTCATCGTCTCCCCGTAAGACGGCCTTTCCAGGCCGTCTCGCATCGAGAGACGCCACTGGACGGCCTGGAAAGACGTAACCGACCTAAGTCGAAAAAAAGGCGAGTTGACCCCTCTGGAACACTGGGTTGTTCGAGGTGTTTTCGTCCAAAATCGACTTTTGTTGGACGGCCTGGAAAGGCCTTCCAACACGGTGGGCTTTCTCTGTCCGTTCGCCGTTACGCCGCTCTACGCTCGCGCTTGATCGCCAAACGCGCTGTGTCATCCACCCGATGCAGAAGCAGCGGGAGCTTGTTCGTGCTCATGTACTCATCGACGGCCTTGCGGGCCCCGAGCCAGTCGCCGTAGTCGTCGATGATCAGCACGCCGTCTTGAACTAGGCGCGGGTAGAGCTGTTCCATTTCGTGTTTGGTCGAGGCGTACCAGTCGGTATCGAGGCGGAGAATGGCGATGCTCGGGGGAGCCTTTGCGGGGAGCGTCTCTTCGACCTTTCCTTCAATCAAGTGGACTCGGTGCATGGGGTAGCCGGTCGACTTCATGTTGCGATGCACATCATCCAGTCCCGCCAGACACCAGTCGGAGGAGTCCTCTCCGGTGGCCCGCTTGGCGAATTTGCTGGTCGCCTCGACGCCGGAGCGGGAGACATCAGCCACTCCGGGGGCGGTCATCCCCGTATAAGTGTCGTAGAGATAGAGATCGCGATCGGTCACTCCGAGTTCGACCAATGTCCGCGCCACAGCCATCATCGAACCACCGCGCCACACGCCGCATTCGACGAAGGTTCCCGGAATTCCGCTCTGGACCACGTACCGGACCGCATCGATCAGGGCGTGAATCCGCTCGGCACTCGTCTTCGTGTAAGGCTGCACAGCGTGGATCGTGGCGATGTCCGAGTCGGGAAAATCGACCGGCAACCCGGTCTCGGGTCGACAGCGAACCAACGAATAACCACACCGCTGGGCGACCCAGCGGACACCACGACTGAGAAAGTTCATGCGTCCGTGCTCGTTCGGAACGAAGGAAATCGAGGCGCGGTCCCCGCGCCTCGGGGCGGTTCATACCGGGAAACCGGGGAAATGGTCAACAGGAACCGGCAACGCGCATTCCATTCGGACCCCAAGAGCACAGTGTACGGCTCTCTCGGCTCATCCCGAAGGGATGTCAGATTAGACGGTGGTTGAGCGCCAGCGACACCACCGGAAGATAATCCTGACACCGGCTGCATCTGATGGGATGCCAGAAACTTGCTGTCTTGCAGTCTCGAGAACCAGCGTTCTTTCATCCCTCCGGGATGGGCCGAGAATTACGTCATCCTCGCAAAGCCTCGATCTTCACAATCAAAAGCAACGACACCTAGGCTTCACCATCCGTTGATAAGTCAGTTGGCCTGCTGCGTGCGTACTCCGTTCATTGTCCCTTACCCGGAAATGGCGCTCGGCCTTTCCCTTTGGGGCCGCCGCCATCTCGCCCGCGTGCTCCTCGCTTCCCGCCGCGCTGGGCACTGCCAGAAGCCCCCCCCGCCCGCTCCAGCGACACGTCCCCGCCCGCCATTTGACGCTGGAGCTGCGAGATCTTGTCGCGGATTTGGGCAGCGCGTTCGAATTCGAGGTCTTGGGCGGCGGTGAGCATCTCGGCTTCGAGTTCCTTGAGGTACTCCTGCGTGATGTACTGGGTGTCGTCTTTGACACCGGCGACCTGCTGGACGATCTTGCGGGCTTGGATTTCTTCTTCAATGCCACGGCGGATCGCCTTTTTAATCGTTTCCGGGGTGATGTTGTGCTTTTCATTATAAGCGGTCTGGACGACGCGGCGGCGGTTGGTTTCGTCGATGGCTTGCTGCATGCTGTCCGTGACACGGTCGGCGTATAAAAACACCTCGGCGTTGACGTTGCGGGCGGAGCGTCCGATCGTTTGGATCAGGCTGGTCGCGCTGCGGAGAAACCCCTCCTTGTCGGCATCGAGGATGCACACCAGCGACACCTCGGGCAGGTCGAGCCCCTCGCGGAGCAGGTTCACGCCGATCACCGCATCGAACACCCCCTCGCGGAGTTCGCGCAGCACCTCAACCCGCTCGATCGCATTCAGCTCCGAGTGCAGCCACTCGCAGCGGATGCCCTCCTCTTTGAGGTAGCCGACGAGGTCTTCGGAGAGCCGTTTCGTGAGAGCGGTCACGAGCGTGCGTTCGCCACGCTCGGCCCGCTTCTTGATCTGCTCGATGAGGTGCGGCACCTGGCCCCGCGCCGGGTGGATGTGAATCACGGGGTCCACCAACCCGGTCGGGCGGATGATCTGCTCGACGATTTCCCCCTCCGCTTGGTCGAGTTCCCAGTCGGCGGGAGTGGCTGTGACGAAGACCGTCTGGCCTCGGCGGGCGTCCCACTCGTCGAACTTCAGCGGACGGTTGTCGAGGGCCATCGGCAGCCGGAACCCATGCTCGACCAGCGTCCCCTTGCGGGCTTGGTCACCGTTATACATCGCGCGGATTTGCGGCACGGTGGCGTGCGACTCGTCGACGAATAATAAGAAGTCCTCGGGGAAGAAGTCATATAACGTGGCTGGGGCCTCGCCCTTTTTGCGGTTGGCCAAGGCTCGCGAATAGTTCTCGATCCCCGGACAGAAACCGATCTCACGCAGCAGTTCCAAGTCGTGCCGCGTGCGAGCCGCCAGACGCTGGGCCTCGAGCAGCTTCCCCTCGGCCTGGAACTTGGCGAGCTGTTGATTGAGTTCGAGTTCGATCTCTTCGAGGGCTGCGTCGATCCGGCTTTGAGGCAAGACAAAGTGCTTGGCGGGGTAGATGTACACATCGGTCAGCGGCTTGGAACTCTCCCCGCTCACTGGATTGATAATCGACAGCTTCTCGATCTCATCCCCCCAGAGTTCAATGCGGTAGCAGAATTCTTCGTATGCGGGCCAGACCTCGATCACATCGCCCCGCACGCGGAACTTGCCGCGTGCCAGATCGAAGTCATTCCGCTCATAATGAATGTCGACGAACTTACGCAGGATCTCGTCCCGGTTCACCTCAGTCCCGACATGCAGCGGGACCATCATCTCTAAGTAGTCCTTCGGCGAACCGAGGCCATAAATGCACGATACGCTGGCCACCACGATCACATCGCGTCGTGAGACGAGCGCACTCGTGGCCAAGAGCCGCAGCCGGTCGATTTCCTCGTTAATCGACGAGTCCTTCTCAATATAAATATCCCGTTGCGGGATGTACGCTTCCGGCTGATAGTAATCGTAGTAGCTGACGAAGTAGCTGACGGCGTTATTGGGGAAGAACTCTTTGAACTCGCTGTACAGCTGGGCCGCGAGCGTTTTGTTATGGCAGAGTACCAGCGCGGGCCGCTGGGCCTGCTGAATGATGTTCGCCATCGTAAAGGTCTTGCCGGTCCCGGTCGCTCCGAGGAGTACCTGGGACTTTTTGCCTTCGGTGATGCCCCGCATGAGGGCGGCAATCGCGGTCGGTTGATCGCCCGCGGGGGCGAATTCGGAGGTGAGGTCGAACTGAGGCATGATGCGGGGAGGATAGCGATTCAGCGGTCAGTTCGTCAGACGATGACGGATCACATCTTCCAAGAACCGCTTGGCAACATCCATGGCGGTGATCTGTTGCTCGTAGACCAACTGGCCTTCAGCCACATCCCATTGCCCCAGCACCAACTCTCCATTGAGGATTAAGATTTCCCGCAACCGGACCGGGCTATTGTCAGCCTGCAGAATCACGGGATCATCCGGTCCACATTTCTCGCTGAGGAGGAGATTGACTAATGGACCGGTGATCGCCAGAGAGGTGTCGGAGGTGTTTCGAAAGTGCTTTCCGGAAAAGACGACGTACTGAAACTGTCGCCCAGCGGATCTTGCCATGATTCGAAAACACCATGTCTGCGGCGTGCGTGGCTCCGAACGAAGCGACTCCCACGTCGATTGGGAAACAAGATCATAGTCGACGATTGAGAATTCGAACTCGCTGGCATTTCGATTTAGGAGCGTCGCGCAGCGTCGAAACGCCTCGCGCAGGTCTCGGACCTGTGACGCCCAGCGAGTGTACTCCAACTTAAGACGGTCGTCGATCTGTTTCTCTGATTCGGAGACCAGGGATTTGGCCCAGTCCAGGGCTTCGTCGTTCTCCCGGATCACGCCCAGATAGGTCTGTGATGTCCGAATGGCCTCGCTGACTACCATCTCCAGCAGCGAGTCAAATTGGCCTTCATCCGCTTCTGCCAAGGCTTTGTAGTATTGCTTCTGTTGTGAGAAGGGGATGATCGCCGGTGTAAACTGATGATGCAGCAGGATGAAATCCTGCCAAAGCCGCGACATCCGGCCGTTTCCGTCCTCGAAGGGGTGAATGCGGGCGATCGCCCAATGACACCACGCAGCCAGAATCACGGGGTCGATTTCTGGAGTGGCGAGTGTTTCAAACATTGTTTTTATCAGCGGCGCTGGCTCTGCCGGAGGCTGATATTTCGCTCCGCGAACCAACGTTGGATCTCGGAGAGTAAGGCGACTATCATTTGTCGAATGGTCCTAACTAAGCTCCGTAACCCGACGCGTGAGCGCGGGCGAGAGCAGCGGAGCCTTGATCAGTCCGTCAATGCTTCGCCGGGGGGCAGGGTGAATTCCCGGCGGATCAAGCTCCAAGACGTTCGCCTCGCTCACGCTCCCACGCTTCGGGTTATTACTGGGCTTCCTCACGGACACCGAGCGGCCATCTGTGCGACCAACTCATGCAACAGTCGAAGCGAGTCGTGCGCCTCGGGGATGGTCATCGTCATGGGGGGGCTGACGCGGAGCACCTTTCCGGCGAGTGGCCCGAGGAAATGAATCCCGTCCCCGCCCGGGTGGCCCAGGTAGCAAGTCCGCACGAACTCAATGGCAGTCTCGTTGGGTGTCCGCCCGCCGAGGGCCGCGCATTCGAGGCCGAAGACCATCCCTTCGCCCCGCACCTTGGCCACGACGCCGGTCTGTTTGAGGGCCAGCAAGCTGTGGGTGAAGATCTCGTTGAGCTTAGCCGCATGCCCCAGCACATCGTCCGTTTCGAATTCATCAAGCGTCGCCACGACGGCTGCGCAGGCCATGGGGTTGGCGCTCCAGGTGTCGGACCCTTCGCCGTACTTCAACGACCCCATCAGGTCACCGCGCCCGACCGCCGCACTGACCGCGACTCCGTTGCCCAGCCCCTTGCCGAGGCACACGATGTCGGGTTCGAGGCCGTACTTTTCGTAAGCGTACATCGTCCCGGTGCGCCCGAAGTTGGCCTGGACTTCATCCAGGATGAATGCGATGTCGTGCTCCCGGCACCACGACTGGAGCAGTTGCAAGTATGCCGCCGGGGGGTGGAAGCTGCCGCCGCCGCCGAGGTACGGCTCGGTGATCAAGCAGTTGATCTTGCGGCCATGCTTCGCCCAGAGGGCTTCGAGTTCCTGGCGATAGGGGGTCAAGTCGATCGGCCCGGCGACCTTGGCCAGATCATCGATCTCTTCACGCGGAAAGCCAATGAAGATCACGCGCGGGTCGCGGTCCTGATCCGTTTCGCTACCGGTGACCGCCCCCGACAGCCCTTTCTTGCCATGAAACCCATATCGCGTGGCAATGATCAGGTCGCGGGACCCGTCTCGGTGCAGGCACGCCCAAAGGGTCTTTTGCACAGCCTCCGACCCGCTGGCCGCCCACATGACCGACTGCATTCGCGATCCACCGGGGCAGCTCTGCATGCTTTTGAGGAGCCGCGAAACGGCCAGCCCCTCGATCTCGGTCATCGCGTTGTAAGCGGTCTGCGGCACAGCAGTGACGTACTCGCCCGAGTCCGCTGGGTCTCCGAAGAGCGCATCGGCGGTCCACCCCAGATACCGGGCGAAGCGCTGTAGCCATCGACGTGGATTATGGCCGAGGTTGGAAACCAGCACTCCCGACGTGAAGTCGTAGAGCCGCCGTCCATCGCTGGTCCAGTGAAAGACCCCCGCCGATCTGGCGATCACGACCTGACTCGGGGTAAAGGTCCGAAGAGAGATCGGTTCGTTCTGTGTCAGCAAGGCCCGAACGCTGTTTGCCTTTGGTTCGCCGGAGAATTCGATCGAGGGGTGAGTCGGCATCAGTTGTTCGCTCAGAGGGAATGATTTCGGAGGGGCTCGAATCGACTCACCCCTTCGTAGCAAAATAGCTTTCCGCTCCGGTAGCGACCAGTCTCGATGCACCTCGCTGCGACCCGCGTGTGTGCATCCGAAAAGTAGGCAGAGTCTCACCACGATCCAAGTCTCCGAGAGAACGCGGGTTCTTGAAGAACGCCACGCTTCCCTCGATCCCGTGCCTCGGAGTCCGGCGACGCTGTCCGCCACAGCCAGCATGACCGACAAAATTCTTGAAATCCAACTGTCCGGCTCAATTGGTGGGTTTTCGGGCCGGGTGAGGAAACGGCTTCAAGTATGCGACTTTGCGGTTTGCGGAAGATCGTCCCAAGTCGGTGACCCGAGCGGATGTGCCTGAATTCAAAGTCATGGCGAAATTGCAGTTACGGCGTCAGTACCTTCGGGAACCCGCGCGGCCACAATTTGACCCGTGTGGAGGAGGCGTGTAGACTCTTAAGGCAACTGGACGGTCGGAACTGCGGACTCTTAACGGACGCTTGTTCACTTGTCCGGGCCACGTTGCACCGTTGCGACGACCTTGCCTCTCGTATCGACTCTTTGGCAGTTGCCGAAGAGTCGGCTTGGTGCGGTCAGCGAATCGCAGCCGGGGTTGCCTGTTCGTAACGCAGGTTCGTAATGCAGGTGGGTGCCAGTGGAACTTTCGAGCGACATTCGTGAACAGGTCCGCTCGCAAACGGACATTGTCGCTTTGATTGGCGAGGCGGTGACCCTTACGCCTCAACGCGGTGGCAAGGAACATGTTTGCCTTTGCCCGTTTCACGATGACCACAACCCCTCGATGCGGGTTTATGCCGACCGCCAGAGCTATCGTTGCTGGGTTTGTAATGCGGGGGGCGACTGCTTTGAGTTTGTGAAGCAGCGGGAGAAGGTTGGCTTTCGCGAGGCCCTGGAAATCCTGGCCAAGCGGGCCAACATCAAGCTGCCTGAGTTCTCGGGCCGCCGAGGAGACGATGACAATCGGACCGCCCTGTACGAGGTGTTGCTCTGGGCCCAGGAGCTGTTCCATAGCACATTCCTGAGCGACCCCCTCGCAGCCCCAGCGCGGGACTACATCAAGAGTCGCGGAATGACCCCGGAGATGGTCAAGCTGTTCCGCGTCGGCTATCACCCGAACAACTGGGACTGGCTCCAAGGCCAGGCCCGAGGGAAGTTCAAACCCGAACTCCTCCTCGCAGCTCGTCTCATCGGCCAGCGGGACAACGGCGGCGGTTACCACGATCACTTCGTCGACCGGGTGCTCTTCCCGATCCGCAACGAGCGTGGCCAAGCTGTCGGCTTCGGTGGCCGCATTCTCCCCGGATCAACGCACCCCGCGAAGTATTGGAACAGCCCAGAAAGTTCAGTGTTCCTCAAGAGCAAGCTCGTCTTCGCTCTCGACGCAGCCCGCGACGAGATCCGCAAGACCGACACCGCAGTGATCTGCGAAGGCTACACCGACGTGATTGCCTGTCACCAGTTTGGGGTGAAGAACGCGGTGGCGACATTGGGCACAGCGCTAACGGATCAGCACGTGACAACACTCAAGCGGTTCGCCCGCAAGGTCGTCCTCGTTTACGACGGCGACGCCGCTGGGATGGCCGCGGCGGAACGCGTTCTCGACAAGTTCTTGGTCCAGGACGTTGATCTTCGGATCTTGACCTTGCCCGAGGGGCTCGATCCGGACGAATTCCTGGCGGCCCAGGGAGCCGACGCGATGCGGTCGCTGATCGCCGCCGCACCAGAAGCGCT
>JAYSVZ010000424.1:0-4849 GCA_043718305.1 Planctomycetota bacterium
GGCTGTTCGCTGATCCGGCTCGCATCGAATTGACGTTGGACGAACTCAGCCTATTACAGAAAACTGCTAAGAAGGACTGGTCCAAAGTCCGGCCCGAAATTTTCGGCACGCTGTTCGAGCATTCGCTGGGTCATGAGGAGCGGCACGCCTTTGGGGCGCACTACACCGCCCCCGTCGACATCATGAAAATCGTCGGCCCCACAATCACCCAGCCGTGGCAAGCGGCCATTGAGGGGGCTAAGACCCGCGCGAATTTGCGGGAGCTATTGGAGCGTCTTCAGCATTTTCGCGTACTCGATCCGGCCTGCGGTTCTGGCAACTTCCTGTATCTGGCCTATCGTGAGATGAAGCGGCTGGAGGCGAGGTTGATTGAACGACTCAAGGAGTTTCCTTCCACGAAGGGGGACAAAGCACAGAGGTCGTTTGGCTTCGTCACAGCTGCCCAATTTTACGGCCTCGACATCAACCCGTTCGCCATCGAGCTGGCCAAAGTCACGATGATGATCGCCCGCAAGCTGGCGATCGATGAGTTCCATGTCACCGAGCCAGCGTTGCCGCTGGACAACCTCGACACGAACTTCGTTGTGAGGGATGCGCTGATTGATTCGAATGGCCAGCCGACAGCTTGGCCACCGGTTGATGTGATCATCGGAAATCCGCCGTTCCTAGGAGCCAAACGCCTCAAGCCCGAACGAGGCCCGGATTACGTCAACAAGGTGCGGCGGGCTTATCCCAACGTCCCTGGGATGGCCGACTATTGCGTGTATTGGTTCCGCAAGGCTCACGATCATCTGACAGCCTGCACGAAGCAGGATCTCCTCGCCGGTCGAGCGGGCTTGGTCGGTACACAGAACATCCGTAACAACCAATCACGCGTCGGCGGCCTCGACCACATCGCCGCCACCGGTACGATCATCGAAGCCGTGGACAACCAACCCTGGTCCGGTGAGGCCAACGTGCATGTCTCGATCACGAATTGGATGAAGACACAAGATGCGAAGCTATTGCCAAAGAAACGGCGATTGTGGTTCAAGGTCGAACCGATGCCGGGAACAACGAAGGCTCGAAAGCGAGGCACCGGTTCGGCTGGCAAGGAGTATAAGCTGGATTATCGCGATTGCACTTGCATCAATTCTGCGCTGTCGGACGATACCGATGTCGCGACAAAGATTTCCCTTCCCTGCAACACGAAACCGAAACGCTGCTTCCAGGGAAAAATTCCGGGCTACGACGGATTCATGCTCGATACTGTCACTGCGAAGAAGCTCGCACGCGATTCACAACAGGTGATTGTGCCTTACCTGACCGGCCGTGAACTCTTGAACGACTTCAAGATCGAACGTTGGGCAATCGACTTTCGCAACATGGATATGTTTCAAGCCTCGGCGTTTCAATCGGCTTTCGATCATTGCAAGAAGTACGTCCTCGGCAAAGTGCAACTGTCTTACGACCATGAGAAGAATGAAAAAAGTGACATGGTCGAAGCTCGAAAAGAGCACCTCGAACGATGGTGGCAATTTTGGAATCGCCGCGATGAGTTGAACTCAACGCTGAGGACGGTCTCGCGCTACATCGGTTGTTCGCGAGTCACTCGTAGGCCAGTGATGGCATTTCTATCTACGGAGATTTGTCCGAGCGACCTCATCCAAGTATTCGCTTTCGACGATGACTACTCGTATGGCATCCTCCAGAGTGGGTTGCACTTTGAATGGTTTCGCAAGTCATCTCGCCTCAAGGTCGAAACGGACGTTCGATATTCTGTGCGTGAGGTTTTCGACACGTTCCCGTGGCCGCTGAAGCCGACCGTGAAGCAGATCGACGCCGTCGCAAAAGCGGGACGAGAGGTGCGGCGGGTACGGGCTGAGGCCCTCACCAAAATGACGGGAGGACTCCGCGCCGTCTACAAAACGCTGGAACTCCCCGGCGCGAACCCCTTGAAAGTCGCTCATGCTGCGCTCGACGCGGCTGTTCTGGAGGCATACGGCTTTAGCCCCAAGAAAGACCTCCTGGCGCAACTCCTCGACCTCAACCACACCGTCGCTGACCGCATCGTCCGGGGTGAGCCAGTCACTTCGCCTGGGATCCCGCCGAACTACAAACACCCCGAACGCCTCATCACAGACGATTGCATCTGTCCTTGAATGCCCACTCTATCAAGCACTTCATCAGGCACTTCGTGTTCGCCGTCGAGTTGGCTCGATGTGCCCAACCGTGCGATTCCCGGATGAAGAGTCGTAGTAGCGGCAAGCCAGCACTCGAATCTTGTCTTCACTGACCTGATACACCAGACGATGTTCGTCATCGATCCGCTTGGACCAACAGCCCGACAGTTCGCGTTTGAGCGGCTCCGGTTTGCCGATACTGCCGAACGGATCGGATTGTGTGTCGACAATCAGCCGCATGATGCGCATCGCCTTTTTGCGATCCTGCTGAATCCACCACGCCAAATCTTCAAAAGCAGCGGTATCAAACTCCAAGTTTCGCACGGGCGTCCTCAATGCTGAGGCCTGTCGTGCGTTCCTGAGCCTCGCGCAGACGCTGGCGCATCGTCTCACTCTTCAGCAGATAGGCTGTTTCCCGCTCCGATTCGATCTCGCGCCACAGCGCGATCGGCACGAGGACGCTGACGGCATGGCCCTCGGCGTCGGATACGTACTGGATGTCTGTGGCCATCGACATGCTGGGCCTCCTCTTAGGGTCTAGTGTATTCAATGCGGAAACCCTCGGCGAGTGCGAACTCAGATGCCCAGCCGCTCGCAGTACGACGGGCACTCCTGACGCGCCCGACAATAGTCGAAGCAGCGTGAGCTTTTGCCCACGTATCCCTGGAGTTAAGGCCCTCGCGTGGGCTAAAGCCCACGCTACAGGGGCTTTTGTCGGGCGCGTCACTCCTGCCCGTCCCGCAGAGTCGCCTGCAATTCCAGCCTACCAAGGCCTTGCTCAACTCGCGGAGAATCCCATGCTGACCGCTTATCTGGACGCCGCGATGCGGAGCGCTCATTATGAGTTATTGTCGAATGACGACCAGTTCTATGGCGAGGTTCCACCGTGCAATGGCGTGTACGCGACCGCCACGACTCTTGAGGAATGCCGAGAGCAACTCCGGGAAGCCCTCGAAGAATGGGTGCTGTTCCGAGTTCATCGCCAACTGACGCTGCCCGTGGTGGCAGGCTATGAACTGGTCGTGAAAGAGTCCCTCGTCTGATGCCAAAGCTCGGGCCGATCAAAGCGAGCTGGTCTCCACTCTACGGTACTAAGGTACTCTCCACCTACTGCAAATCCGTGTTATTACCAATCAGTTCCTCGTACTGTTCGATCGTTTCCGAAGCCCGCGCCATTCGCATCAATTCCACGGCCCTGGATTGCGGGTTGTTCACATCGCTACGCAGATCGCCAAGAACTCTTGGCCACAGAACGGCTGCGATCTCAGGGTGTGCATCTGACCACTCAATCCACTCCTTGCCACGATATGAAGTCATCTCCCGATGCAACTCTGACTGCCCATCCCGCCACTGCTCATTCCAACGAAACATGAACAGCCAGCGGGGCTTGTCGGAGCTGCGAGTCGTCCAGTACCCCTTGGTGATCAAGTCGCTCACCAACGGGCTTCTGTGGTTGCTGTAAACTGATCGATAGATCGGGACGTCGGTGAGTGGGAACAGGAGCTCGGATTGCGTCTTCCACTCCAGAGTGTCGGGAGAGAATAATCCACGACCTCCACTGGCTGTGTACTCACTGATCGTAAATATGGCGACGACAATTCCGATCGCACAGAGCGCCCATCGTGTGCGTCTTCGGAACTTCATCGCAGTTTCTCCCGTCATGGTCGAGGACTCATCGATCGTCGTGTGATTCTCCTGGGACATCAGTGCCGGTCAGGCATGGAGAAGGGGCAATCGTGTCACTGGAACTTGCTCGCGAGACGCCCGCTCCAAGTCAGCAAAGGCGATCAACCGGGAGGTTCGCGACCAAGGGAGTGCGCTCCGAGAACCGCCCGGTACCAGGTGGGGAAGAGGGCTTGCAGGCTGTAGTGGGTGGCCACGCGTTGTCGGGCGAGTTCGCGAATCTGTTGCCGCTCGGCTGCGGAGGCCAGGAGTCGGTCGAGTTGCGACTCCCATTCTTCGGAGTTCGTGGCCCATCGAGCGGCCCGACCCTGGTCGGCGATCTCCGCATTGACGCCGACCGGTGATGCCACCCCGGCCGCCCCGACCGCCATGTATTGAATCAACTTAAACCCGCACTTGTACCGGGCCCACGGATCGTCGGGCAGAGGCATCACCCCGATGTCGAAGCGGCCCAGAGCTGCGATCTCGGATTCCTCCGACCAGGGAATTGACCGCGTGGTCACTCCCTGAAACTGAGGGACTTCGGAGAGCCCCTCGGCGTTGGTCACGACATGCCATTCGAACGTATGCCGCTGCGCCAATCGTTCGAGGGGCTTCCGCAGAACCTCCAGGTAGGCGAGATTGGAACGCGTCCCCGTCCAGCCGATGACGACGGGCGAAGTCGGATCGCGCGTAGCCTCGAACGGGTAGCGATCCAGATCGATCACAGTCGGGACGACCACCACCTCGCGGGCGAAACGTCGAGCCTCTGTCGCGAGGAGTTCGTTCCCCGCAATCACAGTGTCCGCGAACCCAGAGACGCGGGCAAACTTCTCGGGATACTTCAAAAAGATCCCGTCATCCACATCAAGCACGAACCGCCGCGCGACCTGCCGAAAGGCAGCCTCCCACTCGGAATCAGGGGCATCGAACAGCTCCCGCTCCAGAAAAACGACATCAAACCGCCCCCATCGGGCTCGAAGAAGATCAATCCATCGCAACCACTCCCGACACCGCACACTCCC
>JAYSVZ010000425.1:0-4844 GCA_043718305.1 Planctomycetota bacterium
GCCTGTGCAGCCTGGCCTACAGCGACCAATGGGCCGCGTACTGGCAAACTCTGTAAAACCCAAGGGAAATCACAATGCCACAATCGGCTCCTACACCCCGTCGGGTCAGATTGAACGCCTATCATTCCGCCCGCGGGTGATTGCTGATAACTTCCGGTTCGTGTTTCTTGCTCCGCGTTTCTGGCCGTCCCCACCCCGTGAATTCGTTCGTCCTCCGATGTCTTGCCTGGCTCACGACGTGGCTGATTCGTTGGCGGTGCTTATTGTTTGTCGTCGGATTGGTGGCCACGGCGGCTTGCATTGTGCCTTCGCAGCGGCTGCAGCTCGATGAGTCGATCGAATCGTTCTTTGCCCCGAATGATCCGTTGCTTCAAACCTACCAGGCGAGTCGGGAGACATTTGGTGGCGACGAGTTCGTCCTCGTGGCTTATCAGGTCGAAGCTCCACCGGATGAGCCGACACGGACCAATCCGACACTGACAGTCCATCTCAATGCCATGGAGGCGTTCGCTAACCAGCTCAGCCAGATTCCCGGCGTCAACGCCGAAAGCACACAGCATCTAAAGAAGATTTTCCGCCCGGCTCAGTTTCCGATCCCGGATGGACTCACCGAGTTTTTCGTCAAGAAACTGCTCAACAACGGACTTCGGGAACAAGCCCAGGGGATCCTTCTGGGCGAGGACGACCGGACCGTGGCGGTCGTCCTGCGGCTCGTTCCCGAGGCAACCGCCCCCGTGCCGCGCCGCGAAACGATCCGGCAGATTCGGGAGATCGCCGCCGCCCACCCCCAGTTGACCGTGATCGGTGGTGAGCCGGTGCAGGTACATGACATGTTCCGCTACGTCGAGCAGGACAGCCTGGTCATGGGGATCGCCTCCACGCTCCTGCTGGCCCTGATCATCGTGGCGATGTTTCGCAGCTTGCGGTGGACCATCCTGCCACTGCTTGTTGTTCAGCCCGCACTCCTTTGGACACGGGGCATCCTGGCTGGACTGGGCGTGCGGTTGAGCATGGTTAGCTCGATGCTGACCTCGCTGACGACGATTGTGGGAGTCGCCACGGTCATGCATGTGGCTGTGATGTATCGCGATCTGCGCGGGACATTGTCGAGGGAAGCGGCGTTTACGGAAGTCTTTCGCCGTCTCACGGTCCCGATCTTCTGGACCTTGCTGACGACGGCCATCGGGTTTGGATCGCTCATGACTAGCTCGATCTCTCCGGTGCGGAGCTTCGGTCTGATGATGATGATGTCGACGATGCTGATCGGGCTGGCCTGTCTGGTGTTCCTTCCGGCGGGGATTCTAATCGGGACACGGGACACGGATCCTCAGAAGGGCGGAGTCGCCGAGGACGGGACGACGCGAGTTCTCGCTTGGCTGTTTGATTTCGTGATGCGTCATCGCGAACGGGTGTTGGCGGGACTGGTGTTCTTAACGATCGTGACGGCATGGGGGTTGAAGTCGGTGGAGGTCGAGACCGATTTCAGCCGTAACTTTCGCGAGGGAAGCCCCGTCGTTGAGGCGCTCGACTACTTCGAAACGCGGTTCGGCGGCGTCGGGACGTGGGAGGTCAACTTCCCCGCTCCTCGGGAACTGGACGATCAGTTTGTCGACCGCGTCCGAACTCTGGCCACTGAGTTACGAACACTGGGAGTGCCCAGCGCGACGCGCGTGCGTGGAGATTTGACGAAGGTTGTCGCCTTCTCGGATGGTGTCGACTTTGTCCCTGGACTCGCGCTTGATGACAAGCGCGAGATCCTTCGACAGATGCAACCGGAGTGGGAGCCTTCGCTCTACAACGCGCAGACCGAGCGAATGCGAATCATCCTGAGGGCTCGCGAGCGACAACGGGCCGAGGGGAAGCTGGCCTTGATTGAGGAGGTGCAAGCGATCACCCGCCGCCACTTTCCGGAGGCCCAGGTGACCGGACTCTATGTCCTGCTCGCGAACCTGATTCACAGCTTACTGGGGAGCCAGTTGACGAGCTTTGCTCTCTCGATTGTTCTGATCGTGGTCTGTGTATGGGTGGCGTTTGGGCGGCTGTTGTGGGGCGTGATCGCGATGCTGCCGAATGTGCTCCCCACTCTGTGGATCGTGGGCGGGATGGCGTGGCTCGGGTTCCCGATCAATATCGGAACGGCGATGATCTCGAGCGTCTCACTGGGCCTGACGATCGATTCCAGCATTCACTATCTGACCGGATATCGGGCAGCACTGGCACGCGGTGAAACGCGACTGGCCGCCCTTCGCGAGGCGTCGACGCACGTGGGGAAGGCCCTTGTATTGGCGAACGCCGCGCTAGTCCTCGGATTCTCGGTGCTGGCACTGTCGAACTTTTTGCCGCTGGTTTACTTCGGCGTGCTGGTGAGTCTGGCCATGCTCAGCGGGTTACTCGGGAATCTGGTGGTGCTGCCAGCACTATTGCTGGAGTGGGACCGGGATGAGCCCGCAGCCGGACATTCCGAAACGAGTGGAGCCTGACTCGCTGTCTCGTGAAAGTCGGTCAGACCTGTCTGACTCGTGGGATAGGCTTCCAGCCTGTCTTTGGGGCCAATCTGACAGGCTGGAAGCCTATCCCACGGTCTGTTTTCTCTAACCGCTCGCCCTACTGAATCTTGGTCTCTTCCGCTGGCTCGGGGGCTTCAGCCGGGAAATCTCTTGGAATGCTCGGCGTAGAGTCTGGCTCGGGGATCGAATTCTCGAGATCCAATCCCAGCGGCGGCTCGGAATTGGCTGGCTCTTCGACGGGAATCGAACTGCGTTCGGAATTCTCATCGCCATGAGGGATGGAACTGCGACCGGGGATGGAACTTCCCGAAGGCGCTTCCTCCGGAGTCAACTCCGGATCAATCGGGGCTTCGCGACCGCGCCATTGATCGCTGAGTTCGCCGGAATCGAACGGCGTCCCCAGTGGCGAAGCGGGGCCCGTTGTTGGTTCGCGAAGGGGCCGCAGTGGCTCGGGGGGAGGTGTCGGAAGCCCCTCGGGTGGGATCGTCGGAGCGACGCGATCACGCGGTCCGCCTATCGGAACCGGAACTGCAGTCGGCATCGGATCAGGCTCTGGACGCAGCCGGATCCCGGGAACCGCTTCTTCGGAGGGAATTGAACGGCGACTCGGACCGGCGATCTCGCGATCCGGAAGCGCAGAGTTCGCCCCGGCCACGAGCCATTCGACCGACTGCTGGCCTTCGACGTTTTCGGCAGACAACGACCACTCCAACGGAATTTGACCACGCTCTTCGATGATCGCAGCAAACAGAGCCCGCTTTTCTTCGTTCGGCTTTAAGACCTTGATCCGGTGCTGCACCAATTCCCCGAACCGGTGCCGCAATTGTGGTGGCACAGAGACCATCAACAACACATCGTCGGCATCAGCGGTTCCGACGTTCGTGATGGTGTAGAAGGCATTCAATTCATCCCCCACCGTCACTTCGTTCTCACGCGGCTCAAACTGCAAGACAAGTTGCGGAACACCCCGAATCGATGGACGGACCTCCGGCTCGATGGTGATGGCTGGCTCAACTGGCGGCTCGGGGAGCGCCCGTTCGAGCGGCGGCGGAGTCGGTTTGCTGTGGACGATGAATTCGCCGTAGACCGGGGCCGAAACGATTTCGACGGTCGACTGCATCGTCAGGTCAACAGCTTCATTCGGTTGCATCGTCACGCGCAGCCTGCGCTTCTCATCCGGTTGAAGCTGATGGAGGTTCCAAACCAATTCGGTGTAATCGTGTGAGACTTCTGCGGGTGGATCGACATCAATGATTCGATCGGCAAAGCTGCGGGCGTTTTCTGTCGCGGACGCGTCACTCAGACCGGAATGGAAGTCGGTGACGGTTTCACGAACGATGGCCGACTCGATCGTCGTCTGCCCGGCGTTATGGACATCCAGGAAGTACGTGAACGGTTCACCCGGAGGGGCCGTCGCAGGAACTTCTTTCGTCACCGTTAGGCCCGCCGTGCGGAACGCAGGCTGGGAATCGCGATCGCCATTGTTTGAGAAGTATTCCGGGGGGGCGGGAGCCACCGCCTCATGCCATATGCGGGCGACATGCGTGTAAGGCTCGATCCGCCGCGCCCGCTCGGGGAGTGATGATTCGAATAATGTGTGATCACGCCACCCGTCGCGATACGCCAACAGGGACCGCGATTTGTTCACGCTCGATTGAGACCCGATGGTGACCATTTCGAGCTGATCGAAGTTCCGAATCCAGGTTCTCTGGAGTTCGGCTTGGATCGCGACTGTTCCCGAGGGGAAACTGTCTTGCGATGTGGGCGGAAGGTAGGGCAAGTCTTCGGACGAAATCAGGCTCGATGAAGCTCCGCTTGAGGAAGCCTCCACGACACTTTCGGTGAATCGCGGAATGAACAGCGCGACCGAAAGAATGACGCCGATCACGCCAAAGATCGCCGAAAGCGTCCACGCCTGCAGATACCGGATCGGCGTCAGAATGAACCGCTCGATCCGCCACAGCACGCGGAGAAACTCAATCCACGGTGCTGCCAGCCACGGAAAGATGTGTCGTGGTTGGACCAGGCGTCCTTTTCTGGGCACGATCCGACTCCTTGCGAACCCTGTCGCGCGGGGCCTCCTATGACCGGAAATGCACCCGCACTCCCTCTCATCCCGCGTCAACGGTCGTGGAATAGCAGAATCTGCCGGTCGAGAAAAGATGAGTTGCCCTGGATTCCACGACTGGCCAGTGTGTCACATTGCAAAAGGAAATCTGAAGCTACAGCGCTGTCTCGAACCGCAACCAATACGCAGGCGGGCCGAGACCCAGCCGATCGGTGACGGGGAGTGGGCCGCAAGAAACTCAAAAAACGCAAGACGGAGGCCCACTCTTC
>JAYSVZ010000426.1:0-15945 GCA_043718305.1 Planctomycetota bacterium
AGATTCCAGAAGAAAACCTACCTCATCGGGCGAAAAAGTCAACCACAATCCGGGAAGCAACAGTGAGGGCGAGGGGACATTCGCCGATTGGCGGTCGTAGGCCAGTCGCTCCGCGACTGGCATTTCGCGAAGGTCATCTCCCGCAGACCTTGCCTAAACCGGTGCCTCTGCCAGACCGGTCGAGCCTGTCAGCGGAGTGCTCGACTTCGATCTCCCCGTGTGAACCCCTCTTGCCTGCATCTGACTCGTGTGTCAAACTCCAATTGGTTCTTGATACCCATCGCGTCGCTCATGGTCTGTCGGCAGACTCAGGACGCTGGGATCGAGGTCTCCTCGCAAGGAGTCGATGCGATGCGGCGGTTGATGCTTCTCGTGATGGCGTGCCTGGTCGGTTCGTCCACAGTTCAGGCTCAGGGTCTGATTTGGAAACTGCCCGAAGGAGAAAAAACCTGGTGCCGGTACGAGGGAACCTATCAACAGGTCGTCCGCCGTCCCGATTCGACCGAAGGGGATCTGACCCTCGAATGGACGCGCCACGTCACAATCAAGTCGCTGGGTCAGGAAGAGGCGGAATATAAGGGGCAACCGGTCCCCTGCCGCTGGATTGAAATCAAGGTCATCACCGGCAAGGTCAAGGAAGGTCTCGTCGACGCCGGTCCCGGGAACAACCGGATCTACAAGCTGCTGGTGCCGGAGAGTGAAGTTCGGGGAACCATCAACGAACCGCTGTCCGACAATCGCGAGATGTATGTTTCGTACATTCCGGTCGTCAAGGGTTATCGCAAGATCGGCGACGAGCCGACCGCTTCAATCGAAGGGGGCGTGTTTGATCTTTACCCGATGGTGTCGTTCCTGCGGCACTACCGGAAATTGGAAACCGCCACCGAGGATGAGGTGGTGACTTCGCCGGTCAAAGAGTTGCCGAGTCGGCTCTCCAAGGGAACGCAGCAGGCCGAAACGGCCACCCTCCGCACGACCAGCACGGGGGAGTTTTATCGCTCTGAAGAGACTCCGTTTGGGGTGGCCAAATGGACCGCCAAGGTCGTGACCGAAAAGAAAGAGTCCACCGCCGCTCGGACCGAATTTGCCGCCTCCGAAGAGATCACCGAAACGATGCTGCTCAACGCGGTCGGCGATGATGCGGAGACCGAACTGGTGACGGACGGGGACGCTGCGGCAGGGATGTAGCGGACGCGTGTCAGCTTTCGATTTTCTCTTTTCTTCCCCGTTTTTCGGACGTAGGCCGGGGGCCGGGGGTGTCGGCAGCCAGACTGTCGCTCCCCATCGAGGGGTTGCAGTATTTCGCGACGACACCCCCTGGCCGGATCAGCTGGGCGTGTCGGCTCACGACGGGCGGGTGGCTGTGTTATGCTTCACGGTGGCGGCCCGGCGGGGCCGTGGTCCTTGGTGAGGCTGGCTGGTGAGCGAAAAGACTCCTCAATACACGGTGATGGCCCGGCGGTTTCGTCCGCAGACCTTTAGCGAGGTCGTAGGGCAGGAACACGTCGGGCAGGCATTGTGCAACGCGATTCGGTCGAATCGTGTGGCGCATGCGTATCTGTTCACCGGGGCGAGAGGGGTGGGGAAGACCTCGACGGCCCGCATCTTTGCCAAGGCGATGAACTGCCCGCATGCCGTCGATGCGGTCCCTTGTAATCAGTGCGAGGTCTGCGAAAGCATCACCTCCGGTGCCGATGTCGACGTGATCGAGATCGACGGGGCCTCGAATCGCGGGATCGATGATATTCGGCAGTTACGGGCCAATGTGAACGTCCGCGCGATGCGATCACCGAATAAGGTGTACATCATCGACGAAGTTCACATGCTCACCAAGGAGGCGTTCAATGCCCTCCTCAAGACCCTCGAAGAGCCGCCGCCGAACGTCAAATTCGTCTTCTGTACCACCGAGGCCAATAAGCTTCCCGACACGATCCTTTCGCGCTGCCAGCGGTTCGACTTCGGAACCATCGCCACAGCCTCGATCGCCACCCGCCTTCGCCAGATCGCAGAGTTGGAAGGGAAGCAAGTCGACGAGGAAGCCCTCGAACTGGTCGCCCGGCGAGCGGCGGGGTCGATGCGCGATAGCCAGTCGCTGTTTGACCAGCTCCTGGCCTTCGGCGGCGAGGTGATCTCGGCGGCGGATGTTCACCAACTGCTGGGAACGGCCCCCGATGAGCGGCTGTGCGATCTGTTCGACCGGATCATCAACCGCCAGCGGGATGAGGTACTGCAACTGCTCAACACGGCTCTCTCCGAAGGGGTCGAGTTGGGGATGTTCGGCGATCAGTTGCTGGGGTATCTTCGCGACCTGATGATTGTTTCGGTCCAGGCCCAGGGGGTTTCCCTGATCGCCGTCTCCGAGCGCAGCCGCCCACGGCTCGTCGCCCAGACCGCCGCGTGGGGGATTCAGACGATTTCGGCGGCGATGCAGTTGCTGGCCGAGACCAAGGTGCGGATGGCCCGGATCAGCTATGGCCGACCGCTGATCGAGCTGGCGCTGGTGCGGATGTCGTTGCTGGAGGACTTGGACGATATCCGGCGGTTGATCGACCAAGTGGCCGCGAATCCGGGGGCCGTGGTCGCCAGCACTCCCCGAGCGTTGGTCCAACGTCCCTCTTCCACCCCTCTCCCGCCGGGAGAGGGGCCGGGGGTGAGGGCGAACGTTACCCAACCCCGCGCCACGCCGACCGAACCCGCAAAAAAAAACGATGAAGCCAGCGTAAAACCGGCGGTAACAGCTCCCCCGGCGGCGGCAAAGATCGATTTCACCAGCACAAACCTGCCAGCCATCTGGACGGAACTTGTTGCCAAATTTAATGATGCGACACGGTCGCACCTTGTCAAGGCGAATTCTCAAGCAATTTCTGGGCCAAATGTATTAGAAATCGTCTTCCCCAAGGCTGTCTCGCTCAGTAAAACATACTGTAGTCGACCAGACCTGCTGAAGCGGATCGCCGAAGCAGTGCTGGAGATCACGGGGGCGGCGGTCACCTGCCGGGTGAGTGAAGACGCGTCTTCTCGAGCCCCGGTGGTCGAAACGCCCCAGCCGGTGGTGGTTCGCGAGACCGAGCAGCGACGGGTCAATTCGGTCGAGGACGACCCGTTCGTGCAGCTCGCGGTCGAGATCTTCTCGGCCAAGGTGGCGGACGTACGGACGGTCCTCACGGGCGGGCCGGTCGAGGAGTAGCGATGCGTCGGAGGGACGGTCTCCGTCGCGCGGAATGCCAGTCGCGGAGCGACTGGCCTACGTAGCTCAGTCGCTCGCGACTGAGATTTCGAGTGGCAGAAAACCGTGGCAAATCACTCTGTACCCCGATGGGGTCCAGAACGGAGCAAGCATGTTCAAGGAACTCGCAGCCCTCACCAACCTGATGAAGAACGCCGGTGACATCCAAAAGCGGATGAGCGATTCGAAGGAGCGGCTGACCCAGATCACGGTCGAGGGGCGGTCTTCCTGTGGGCGGGTGATGGTCACGGTGAACGGAAAGATGAATGTTCTCGCCGTGCTGTTCGCGAGCGAGCCGCACGAGATGGCCTCTAAGAACGGCCTGGAAGCCCTAGTGATGGAGGCGATCAACGATGGCCTTCGCAAGGCCAAAGATGTCACAGCCGCCGAGATGAAGTCGGTCGCCGAGAACCTCGGTCTGCCTGCGGAGATGCTGGAGAAGTTCGGAGCCCTGAAGTAGGATTGCACGTCAACTCATCAGGAGTCAACTCAATGAACGTCGAAACACAAATCGGTTCTGAAAGATTGGAGGAAGCACTCCATGGGCTTTCCACTGAAGACCAAGAGATGCTTCGGCTGGTTCTAAAAAGTATGGATGCCAACACTCCTCCCCTAAACGTCCAGGATTTCGTGCGTCGCGAGGGGACATCGTTCAGGAACTTCTATGTGTCGTTAGACCGAGCTTTGTCGAACTTGAGAGCAGAACTTGCCAAAGCAGAGGGCATGAATCCCTTTGACCGCGATTTGAGCCTCCTTGGGACGGAAGAGTCGGATATGATTGAAGAGTCACTTCTTCGTCTACAGCGGCCAACCATGATCGCCTCTTTAAACACCGATGATGCACTCTGGTCGATGCAGGCCTGGAGCGAGCTTCAGGATCGTCCCGAGTTCCAACAATACGTCGGCAAGTTTGTTGCCGTGTACGGTCGTCAAGTGGTCTTGAGCGGCGATGATCCCACCGAGCTTCTGCGACAAGCAGCAGATCGATGTGGCGTTACAAGAGATTTGATTACGATCGATTTTTGGGGCGAGTAAACAACACGGCCTTGCACTGGAATCACAAAGCTCAGAATTCACAACTTCGCTCAGCCAAAGATTATGAGTTTCACAGAACCCCACCGAGAGATTCTCTGTTCGATCAAACGACATGGCCACAGTGCCGAAATCCGATGTCACTGTGCTTTCGGACCTCGATGGAAGCAATACCCCTGCTGTAAAGTCGACACGGGAGCCGGTCTCACATTGATCCCCCGATGGATTTGGCAGGAAGAGTTTCCCATCGAGGAAATTCTGTCTTTGCCAGATCACCCCGTCCCAGTAACGACCGTTGGCAACGTCCGCTTGGCATGCAAAGCAGGGCCTCGGGAGATCGCCGTTTTCGGCCAAAAGTCGTCGAACGGCCCGAAGGATCGTCCACGCTCATCGGTCGAATCCATCGTTCGGGAAACGATGTATTTGGGTGAATGTCATGTTCTGTACAATCTCGATCCACAGCTCGACCGTCCTTACATCCTGCTAGGGCTTGGTGGAGGCACCTTGGATGGAGGTGGTCTGTGCATCAACTGGAACCACGACAGTGGCCAGCCAAGAGCTGTCTTTGTGGAGCAACTCCCACCATTCAGTTGAACTCGTCAGCTTGGTTTTGCGACCGTTCCCGAACACGACGGACTTTCTTCTCGAATTTCGTGCTTCGGATTTCGAATTCCCCTCCGCCCTGGCACTTCCTTCTCATGCCTCCTCGCCAGCCCCCATCTGATCATCACCCCTTCGGCCCCGCCGTGGGACGACTGGTCAACGAATTTGCCTCGCTCCCCGGGATCGGGCGGAAGAGTGCCGAGCGGTTGGCGAATCACATCGTCAGTGGCTCGAAGCGTGAGGCGTTGGCCCTCGCGGAAGCCATCAAGGTCGTCAAGGACACCGTCCGGCAGTGTACGCTCTGTTTCAACCTGACCGACAAAGAGCTCTGTTCAGTGTGTAGCGACTCCCGCCGTGATCGCACGCACGTCTGTATCGTCGAGCAGCCCCGTGATGTGACCGCCCTGGAGGCGACGGGAGCCTTTGCCGGCACCTACCACGTCCTGGGAGGTCGGGTTTCACCGCTGGAAGGGATTACACCAGCCGATCTGACGATCGATCAACTTGTCGACCGCGTCCGCCGCGACGGGGTGACGGAAATCATCATGGCCACAAATCCGACACTCGAGGGCGATGGCACAGCACTGTACATCTCGAACCTCTTTGAGGGACAACCTGTGCAAATTACGCGCCTTGCTCGCGGGATCGCCACCGGGAGTGTGCTAGAGTTCGCGAACAAGGAGATGCTGTCCGACGCCCTGCGGGGACGGCAATCGTTTTGAAGGAGTGACGAGAGGGAAGAGACGAGAGAGGAGAGCCAGAATCGAACCCAGTTCCGGGTTTGACTTTGCAATTCAACTCACCGTCCGATTCACTCGTCTAACCGTCCCTGTCTGGCTCTCATCTCTCCCCTCTCGTCTCTCCACTTTCTTGCCCCTGAATCATGCACCTGAACGTTTCTCAGCAAATGCGGATGTCCCAGCAAATGAAGCTGGCGCCGCGCATGATCCAATCGATGGAAATCCTGCAACTGCCCTTAATGGCACTCCAGGAACGCATCGACCAGGAACTGGCGGAAAATGTTTGCTTAGAACAAGTCGAGCGGAAAACCGACGAAGGGCAGTTTGACGCCGAACATGTCGACTACGGCGAACCGTTTGAACCGGAACATCGCGTCGAGATCGATCGCCAAGAACTTGTCGCAGGCAAAGAGGACAACAACGCCAGCGACTTTGAACGGCTCGTCGAGATTTCGCAGGACTGGCCCGAGGACAACTACACCAGCGGTTCACGCTCCTCCGGCAATCAGATCGACTCCGACTCCGACCGCCAACACGACACGATGTCGAACGCGGAAAACCGTCCGCAGACGCTGACTGATTACCTCGTCGACCAGTTTCATTACTTCAATGTTCCTGCTGATGAACGGGCGTTTGGGGAATACCTGATCCAGAACCTGGACGACAACGGACGGCTGCAAAGTTCGCTGCCCGAGTTGTGCCAGGTCTTTGGTTCGACGATGACGCTGACCAAGGCAGAGAGCGTCCTGAAGCTGATCCAGAAGCTGGACCCGCCGGGGGTGGGGGCGCGGGATCTGAAGGAGTGCCTGCTCCTTCAGATTAAGCCGGACACGCCGCTTCGTGAATCAATGATCACACTGATCTCGGTTCACCTGGAAGACCTGTTGCAGAACCGCTTGCCGCTGATTGAGCGGAAGACGGGCTATTCGCTCGACGAGATCAAGTCGACGATGGAGCAGATGCGGACCCTCGACCCGTATCCCGGTAAGGGGTTCGTGAAAGAGTCCGTCCAGCGCGTGACGCCCGACCTCAAGGTTGACAAGGATGACCATGGCCAGTGGGTCGTCTCGCTGATCGAAGAGTTCGTTCCCGAGCTGCGGATCAGCAAGCGTTATCTCCGCATGCTGGAGGGCAACCCCGACCAGAAGACCAAGGAATTCATTAAGCGAAAGGTCGAGTCGGCTCGCTGGCTGATCGACTCGATCGCCCAGCGCTATGACACCGTGAAAAGGGTGGCTCAGGAGATCGTCAACCGCCAGAAAGAGTTCCTCGAGTCCGGCCCCGAAGCGATCATCCCCCTCAAGATGCAGGACATCGCCGATGTGGTCCATGTCCACGTGACAACCGTCTCGCGAGCGGTCGATGACAAGCACATTGTCACGCCCCGCGGCATTTTCCCGCTGAAGCGATTCTTCGGCGGCGGGACCAAGACTTCGGAAGGGGAAGATGTCGCCTGGGACATCATCCGCATCAAGCTCAAAGAGGTCGTCGACAGCGAAGACAAGTCGGATCCCCTGAGCGATGATGACATCGTCACAGCTCTCCAAAAGCACGGCTACAACCTCGCCCGGCGAACAGTGACCAAATACCGCAAGGCCCTCAACATTCCGTCCTCGCGGCAGCGCAAGGTGTTTTAGTCCCACCGCCCGATCTCCCGTCATGGAGTCCCGAGTTCATGTCGACCCGTTCGTTTGTTGTTGTGATCGGCCTGTTCCTCGTTGCAGGTTTGAACCTGGCTGACTCGGCAGAGCCCTCACCCGCTGGCCATCAGACAAAACAGATCGAAGGGTGGACGCTCTTCATCAGTGATGAGTTGACCAACAAGGAGCCCGCCGAAACCACTCGGGCGCTGGAACTCCTGACCGAGCAACTGCGGGAGATCACCCGCGTTGTTCCGGCAGCGGCAGTGACGGAACTTCGCAAAGTCCCGCTCTGGTTATCTCCCGAATATCCTCCGATTCGACCGAGCGCGGAATATCATCCCGGAGCCGATTGGCTACGAGACAACAAGCGTGACCCAGCCATGGAGAAAGCGGTCGAATTTACGAACATCCGCATCTTCGAGCAGGAGACGAAACGGATGCCCAATTTCGCGCTGCACGAATTGGCACATGCCTACCACGACCGCGTGCTGGCGGAAGGGTTCGAGAATCCCGCGATCAAGGCTGGCTTTGAACAGGCCAAGTCGAAGGGGCTCTACGAACGTGTCGAACAGCGCTTCGGCGACGGGCGTTCGGCCCAAGTTCGGGCCTACGCCATCACGAACCCGATGGAATACTTCGCCGAGTGCAGCGAAGCATTTTTCTCCACGAATGACTTCTTTCCATTCACGCGTGAGCAACTGGCCAAACATGATCCAGAGATGTTTGAAACACTGAAGACCGTGTGGGGCTGCCCTTGACCAAGGCGCAGCCCTCAGTCACCCGACGCAATCGTCGCCCCGTTTTCCTCTTCCGCCCTGAAGGGGCCACCACAAACCAGCCTGGGGCAAAGCGACCAGCGGGAGCGCCGCCCCAGGTTTCAGATTGTCGTATCGGTCTTAGCCCTGAAAGGGCGAAACAAGGCTGGAGGCCGTCCGATGTGCCGCCCTTTCAGGGCTTGGGCGATCATGCGGACTCGATACCCAGGGCGTTGCCGGCGTTGCCCTGGGCTGGCTTGTCGCTGCCCCAACGGGGCGGTAGAACGGAGCACTACTCCTCTTCAATTGCACTCGTTCGAAAGTTCCCGCCCGTGGCGTCGATGGGGGGGAGAGTCTCCTCGTCGGAATCGTCGACCGTCGGTAACGGAGCAAAGGCCGGCTTGGCCGTCTCGACCCGGTTCGGACCGGTCGCCGGAAGCTGCGTCGGGCGCGAGGCACCTCCGAGGGCGATCTTCTGCTCCCCGATTCGCAGCTCGGCAATCTTGAGCGTCGTCGTCGTGGCGATCCCATTCGCGGTGCGGTTAAACAGCAAGCGGGCCGGGTTGGCAGCCGCGGTCGGGGCTTTCGGATCAGGGCGGAGCGTGAGTTCGATGACCGACTGATCGGGGTAGGTCAGTTGCACCGTGAACGCCAGATGCTGGGGGTTCTCGAACGGGGCTCCGAAGTCCCCCTGCCCCGCGAATCGCATCAGATACTCACCGTTTCGCGTGGTGATCTGCGGTGCGGGGAGCAGTTCATCGCCGTGCATCACGCGGAGCGAAGCGAGATGGAGTTGCCACACCGGCGTCGCTCGAACGACGAGTTCGTCCTTGCCAAATTGAAACTGGGGCTGGGCATCGAGCGAGGCCATGATGGCTGGATAGACCGTCGGTGGCGTCTGCTCTTCACCGAGAGTGGCGGCACAACGCAGCAACAGCGGAGCGGGAAGGGTCGCCACCGTTTTGGGGTTCGAGAGCACGCTGATCAGCTTCGTCTTCTCGCCGGTCTTCTGATACAGCGAGACGAGAAAGACGTGGCTGTTCTGTGATTCGAGGTTCGTGTCGAGATTGCAGAGGATGGCATCCTCGGCTTGGGTGGTGCGTGAGCTTCGTTCGAGGACGCGGGCGCAGACGAGGTTCGCCTCCCACACATCGCGGCTGTAGGAGAGCGCTCGGTTGGCTGTCGATGAAGCGGAGAGTTGCCCGCTGAAGTCTTCGATGGCGGCCTGGTTCGCGAGTGCCGTGGCGAGCATATCGTCCTTGCGGAAGTGACCCTGGCCGAGCTTCTCCAGGCGGCCATAGGTCTCAGCCGCTTCGGCGAGTTGGCCCTGCTCCTGCTGCGTGCGCCCGGTGTAGTACCAGTACGGCGGGTAGCACTCCATGAAGTCTTCCATCCGCTTCAGCACGCGGAGCCGGACTTCCGGATTCGGTTCCCGCATCGCGAGTTCGAGCGCATCAAGGTCGTTCCCTCGCACGAGCCACTTATCGGGGATCTTCTTTTTCTGAGCGAGCTTCCAGAAGGTGTCCATGAACAACGACGATTTAGCGACGACTGAATTGATGCGAGTCTTTTCGATCTTGAGCAGGTCCTGCTCCCGCTGGAAGGTCATCGAGCGGTAGTCCCACCAACTGTTGGCTCCGCTGCGGATGGCGTTGCCGACCTGCGCTGTGGCCACATCGGCTCCGAGGGCCAGGACATCCCACGCGACCTTCTTTTGAATCGAGTTCTTGTGCTGTTCGCGGTAAAGATTGCGTTCGTAGTCCGCCACGCCGACCTGATTGATCTCGTCGAGGACAGCCGTATAGAGCTGAATGACCTCGGGGTCGGCGACGGCATCGAGGTTGATGTTGTTGAGGATTTTCTCCTGCTCTTGATAGAGCACGACGCGCGTGGGCTCTTTGCGGATGCGGTGGAACGAGGCCCGACAATAATTGAGAGCCACCGCCGTGGAGCGGTTCTCAGCACTCGCCGTCGGGGTGCTCACGACAACGATCGGAGCCGCGGGAGGGGCCACGGTTGGTGTAGCCGCTGGCACCAGCACCGGCGCGACCGGCGGTTTCTCTTGCGCGACAGCAATGCCCGCAAAGGAGAAGCCAGTGAGCAGAGTCAGTTCAATCAGCCGCAAACGCATAGCGAACCTGTTGCTTCCGAACATGTGATTGTCGGCAACTTCTCCGAAGTCGCCGTGTGTAGGACGGGCCCCTTTGGCCCGTCCGTCCGGAGGGCCAACACCTGTTGGCTCCCTCACCCCCGAAGTGAACGTGGCCCCCGAAAGTCGGATGGGCAAGATTGCCCGTCCTACATTCGGATGGACGGGCCAATGAGCCCGTCCTACGACGCTTCCACTCTACTGCGATGTCTTGTCCGCGAGTCGCGTCAAACTTCCCGATCGACGCCAAGCAGTCGTTCCTCGCACACGATCTACCGGTCGGGCAAACCTGAACGAGGCTCTGCAATCGGAACAGATGGTCAAGTTTCCCCGACCCGTAGGACGGGCCCCTTTGGCCCGTCCTGGCGTCGTTTAGACTCCGAAGCGTTGTCTCCTCGCACCGGGACGGGCAGGATTGCCCATCCTACGTTTGCAATGCACGATTGGTGCCAATCAGACGGACGGGCCAAAGGGGTCCGTCCCACGCCCTGAGCGGCAATTCCTGCCGATGAAGAGACCGACCGCATGTCAATTGGGGTTCCGTCGATTGTCATTTCTACGTTCAAACTCCAGGGCTTGGTCTCAATCCGGTCTTGCCAGCAACTTCCCCTCAGTACGACACTCTCTCCGGGCAGTGTGGGGGCGCGGAGCGCCCCAGCGCCCACCAGGAGGCAGTGCGATGCGGGTTCCCTCGCGACGGGATACAGAATTGGGCGACCCCATGACGCCGATGATCGACGTGGTGTTTAACCTCCTGATCTTCTTTGTGGTGACAGCCGTGGGTGCCGCTCCGGAGAAGCTGTTGTCTGCCGACCTGCCGAGTGAGGGAGTCGTCGTCACGCCGACGGCCACTCTGGAACGGGAGTCGTGGGTCACCGATGTACTCCTGAAGCTGGCGCTGATGGAAGAGCCGTCAGAAATCCTGCAAGTCGATATGAACGGGACGGTTTACCAAGATCTCGATCAGCTCAAGGCGAACTTGCGGGCGTTAGCCGAAGTCGGCCCCGAGATTCCCGTGACCCTCGATATTGCCCCCTCGGTCCGCATGGAACAGGTGGTTGACGTTTGGGATACTTGTATCGCCGCGGGCTTTGCGACAGTCAACTTTGCAGTCGACTCCCCGGGAGTTCCGACAGCCGCCGAGCCAAGCATCGAGTAGATTTGTCATGGACCTCATGGGGAGGGCAAGGCGGCGAGGCTCCTGCTGTGATCCTCACATTGACAGCTCTCGACATTGGAACGATGCCATGCGCTGGTTGAGCCTGATGATTGCCTTAGTGGGCCTGCTGGGGACGAATGTTTGCTTCGCCGTCACCCACAAGGTCGGCCCGAATCAGATGTACCGGCACCCGGGCCATGTGCCTTGGGAAAACCTGGGTCCGGGCGACATCGTCGAGATTGACTGGCGGCCCGAACCGTATCGGTTTAAGTGGGTCATCTCTCGCCAGGGAACCAAGGAACAGCCGATCATTGTTCGCGGCCTGCGCAATGAGAAAGGGGAATCGCCGGTTCTGGATGCGGGCCGGGCTGCGACGCCGAGGGGGTTGAGCTTTTGGTCCGAGGCTCGCGGGGTCATCAAGATTGGCGGAGCCGAGAACTCGGGGGATACTGCTCCCGCGTGGATCGTCATTGAGAATCTGGAGATCCGCAGTGCTCGACCGGGGCAGTTCTTTCTGGGCAAGGAGGGCCTCACGGAGTACGCCCAGAACGCCTCGGCGATCTATGTGGAGAGCGGCGAGAATATCACGATCCGCAATTGCCGCCTGCACGATTGCGGCAACGGGATCTTTGTTGCTCCCGCCGCCAAAGAAGTGTTGATTGAAGGGTGCGATATCTTCGGGAATGGCATCGAAGAGAGCATTTACGAGCATAATGCCTACTCCGAATCGACCGGGATGATCTACCAGTTCAACCGCTTTGGCCCCCTTCGGGCGGGCTGCCGGGGGAACAATCTGAAGGACCGGTCGGCGGGCCTCATCATCCGCTACAACCGGATCGAGGGGGGCAACCGCGAACTCGACCTGGTCGACTCGCAAGAGGGAATGGAGATTCGCAACGACCCGCGTTACCACCTGGGGCAGGTCTACGGCAATCTGCTGATCGAGCCGCAAGGGGTCGACAACAACCAGATTGTCCACTGGGGCGGTGACAGCGGCGATGAGGCTGCGAACCGCCGCCAGTTGCGGTTCTTGAACAATACCATCATCTCGAGCCGCACGGGGACCACGGTGCTGCTGAAGCTCACGACGAACCAGCAATCAGCGGAGGTTCGTAACAATGTGCTTTACACGACGGGACCCGGATCCTCATTTGCGATTCTCGACGAGGATGGGCAGGTTGAAATGTCGTCGAACTTCATCAAGCCGGGCTGGAGAAAGTGTCACGGCACGCTGACCGGAGACGTGATCGCCAGTGGGAACATTGAGGTCGAGGATCCCGGGTTTACGGCCTTCACCACCCAGGACTATCGACCGGGACCGAAGTCGCCGCTGAGAGATCAAGGAGTCTCCACCAAACAGAACTCGATTGAGATCTTGTATGAGCCACCCACTCCGAAAGGGCGCAGTGTGAAGCGCGTCGTGAAGGGTCGCCTTGATCTGGGATGCTTCGAGGGAGAGTGACTTTCAGTCGCGGTATGGAGTGTCCCGCTGAGCACCCAAACACACATCCCTCACTCGGAGGCATGTGCAGAATTCCGGTGATTTATGGTCGATTCGCCCTTGAGTCCGCTTGACTTTGATGGGGGGAATCGTCGATAGTGCTTCTAGCTTCATTTGACAAAAGGGCTCTTCGAGCTATCATTCTGTCTGAAGTCACTGCGGGTTTCGGTCCAGTTGAATGGTGCGAAACCTCGGTTTACGCGAAGCGTGCTGTGTGTTGGTCGCTGATGCTCAGTGGCCGTTTTGAACACAACTGAAAATTCGGGTTTGGCCTGGATCGGGTTTGGTTTGCTGGGGCGGGTTGCTTGTTTACCCGTCCGAGCGATGACCGGACCGTGATGGTTAGGCTGTGATGACCAGAATGACGGTTGCGTTGCGAGGCACACATCCCTTCGTGAGGGGAGTTTTTCCGGTTCAGTCGGACTGAGATGACAAGGTGTACACACCTTGGTGATCTCGTTCGCTGAAATCGAGGTCGCCATCCGGCCACGCGAAGCGTGGAACTTCCGACGGGCGACTCCGGGTGATCTGTTCCTGTCGTTCTGTGCGATTCATTGAGCGGGCCGTGATTGACTCCGGCGATCGTTCAATGGATCAGCGGGTTGCGGAACGGGCCGGGTTCGGTTCGAGGCAGACGCGGTTGGGCGGGGGTCACACCTTGCGAAGAACCGGTCTTGTTCGGACCCGGTTGGGTACGAAACTCAGTCGTTCGCAGCCTTTGCGGACACTCCCTGAATTCCTTTTGTCGACCATCCTGACAACTTGGCGAGTCTGTTGCTTTCTCCGTTGTTCCACACTCTCGTGCTCCACTCTGTGAAGCACTCGGTCCCGCCCGCTCTGAAAATGGCGGAGATCGTGGTAATCGCACCGGCTTCCGCTGTGTGAGTGGCCCTGCGCCAGTGTTCGAGTGTCAGTGTTCTTTCCTGGATTCTCTTCATGCCGACCAATCGTCCCCAACCTTCGAAGCGTCCCGCCCGCCGCACCACGAGTGATGCGGGCCGCGACGACCTGCAATCGTTCGACTTCGAAGACACTTCGGACCTGAATGACTTTGGCGCGGGCGTCACCGAAGAGGCTCGTCCCGCTCCCCGCTCCCGCTCGACAACCAGTGCGCGACCCGCTCCCGTACCGGTCGAGCCAGAGCCTGCTCCGGTCGCCGAGAGTGGCTCGCGCCGTCGCCGCACAATCGCCGCCAAGCCCCGCGCGATTCCAACCGCCCCCGAAGCGGTCCCCGCTCCCGCAGCTCGCGAAGCACTGCATGAGGATCGCGACGACTTCGACGGTGATGGTGACGGAGATCAATTCGAGGATGATGGTCCTCGCGCAGAAGGCGATGAAGGAGGAGAGGACGGCGGACCCCGCCGCCGCCGCCGTCGTCGCCGAGGTCGAGGAGGCCGCGATGGCGAGGCCCCTGCGGCCCCACCAGCCAATACCACCCGCACTTCATCCCGAGCCACAGCCCGCACCGTGGCTCCACGGACTCCCCCCGGTCGCCCCGCTCCGCAACAGCGGACCGCCCCGCCCCGTGGTGGCTCGGATCGTGGGCCGAATGATCGTGGACCATACACCGGTCGCCAGGGTCGCCCGCAAGACCCCCCCGCCGGTCCCCGCCGGGAACGTAGTGACCGCCGCAACCTGAGCAGTCCGCCCGGCCAGCGGCACGCCCAAATCATGAAGGACGCGCCCGCCCCGATGGGCGAGATCGTCGGCGAGCTGGTCATGATGACGGGCGTTCTGGAGCTGCACCCCAAGGGGTACGGTTTCATGCGAATGATGAAGAACGACTACGGGGCGGAGGATTCCGACCCGTTCGTTTCGAGCACCTTCGTCGAGAAGCACCGCCTGCGTGAGGGGATTCAAATCCTCGGCGAAGTGGGGATGGGCACTCGCGGTCAAGGCCCACGCCTCGTCAGCATCAAGGCGATCGATGGCGAATCGATCGAATTCTACGAACAGGTCCGGAACTTCGACGACCTGACTCCGGTCAACCCGTTCGAGCAGATCAAGCTCGAAACCGGCACCCAGCCGATCACCATGCGGGTCATGGATCTGCTGACTCCGCTCGGCAAGGGAACCCGCGCCCTGATCGTCGCTCCGCCCCGCAGCGGCAAGACGATGCTGCTACAAGACATCGCCAACTCGGTGACGAAGAACCATCCGGAAGTTCATCTGATTGTTCTGCTCATTGATGAACGACCGGAAGAAGTCACCGACATGCGGCGCAACGTCAAGGGGGAGGTCATCGCCTCCTCCATGGACCGCGACATCGAAAGCCATGTCCGCATCAGCCAACTCGTCATCGAACGTGGCAAGCGGCTGGCCGAATCGGGCAAGCACTGCTTGATCCTGATGGACAGCATCACCCGCTGTGCCCGCGCGTTCAACAAGTGGATCGGCGGCGGACGTGACAGCAAGATCGGCTCGGGCGGTCTCGATGTGCGAGCCCTCGAAATTCCGCGCCGGATGTTCGGCACAGCCCGCCGCTTCGAAGAGGGAGGCTCGCTGACCGTGGTGGCGACCGCCCTGATTGAAACCGGCAACCGGATGGACGACACGATCTTCCTCGAGTTCAAGGGAACCGGGAACATGGAACTCGTCCTCAGCCGGGACTTGGCCGAACGCCGCATCTGGCCCGCCCTCGACGCGGGCAAGTCGGGCACGCGCCGCGAAGAGAAGATCCTCGACCCCGCCATCATGGAAGGGGTCACCATGCTCCGCCGGAGCCTCGCGGCGCTCAACTCCACCGAGGCCATGGAAACGCTCGTCAAGACCCTGCAACGGTTCCCGTCGAACAAGGAATTCCTGGAACGAATCAAGTCAGTGCTGTAAGGCGGCACGGCCAGAATTGTTAGACCCGTGGCACGGGCGTCTCGCCCGTGCTTTCCAGGGGCGAGACGCCCCTGCCACGGTAGGCTTTCACTGACCGTTCGCCTAAGGCGGCAGCGCGGTTGACATTCCCAGCCCACTGCTGTTCGATGTGGGGCGAGCAATGTTCTCGCCCCGATTCCTCTCGATGACTTCAACGTGGGCCACTTGGACAAGTCGGAATTCTTTCCAGATTCCTGTTTGACTTCTGGGGGGGGTATAAACTAAACGCAGGTGATGCAGCTCCCGTTTTCTGGAGGGTTGTCCGATGC
>JAYSVZ010000427.1:0-15943 GCA_043718305.1 Planctomycetota bacterium
CTTAAGCATCTCTCAACTCGGAACGAACATCGGCTGGGTCTTTCTCGTGACGCAGTTGCCCCGCTACTTGCGGGAAGTGCATCACGTCCCGTTTGAGGAACGAGGCTTCATGGTCTCGATCCCCCTGTGGGTCGGATGGTTCGGCATGATCGCTGGCGGTTGGGCCACGGACTGGCTCACGAAGAAGTCGGGGCTGCGGATTGGTCGCTCGTGGCCCGTGGGGCTGAGCCGGTTTGTCGGGGCAGCCGCGTTTGGAATGATGTTGCTGCATCCCAGCGCGCTATGGGCGATCGTGTTGTTTGCGGTGGTGGCCTTCTCGACCGACTTTAGCTCGCCGCCAATGTGGGCCTATAGCCAGGATGTCGGCGGACGGCATACGGCGGCGATCCTCGGGTGGAGCAACATGTGGGGCAACATCGGAGCTGCGATCTCCCCGCCACTGATCGATTGGATGCTCGGGCCGGAAAAGAACTGGGACATGGCGTTCATGATCTACGCGGGAGCGTTCGTGATCGCTGGTGTCACGGGGATGTTTATCGATGCCACGAAGCGGATCGAGAGTTGAGAGTTGTCAGTTGTTAGTCTTCAGTTGTTAGTCTTCAGTCACTTTCACGAGCCATCATGCGCACTCTTCTTCAGTTGCTCCTCGTCGCATCGTCTCTCTTCTCGTCTCTGCGGGCCGAGGACAAACTGGACCCGCTCCAGTTATTCGTCACGGAGTTCGTGGAGATCACGCCGGGGAAGGGGGCCTTTCCCGCGTCGCTTTCCATGGGGGCTGACGAACAGGCTTCCTCTCAACCGGTTCACGAGGTGCAGTTGACGAGCCCGTTTCAGATGGCCAAGTATGAAGTCCCGCAGAACCTTTACGAGCAAGTCATGGGTGTGAATCCCAGCCGCTGGAAAGGCCCCCGGAACTCGGTGGAAACGCTCACCCCGGACGATGCCCACCAGTTTTGCCTCAAGGCGACAACACTTCTTCGTGACCGAAAGTTGATCGCCGCCCATGAGGAGATTCGCCTCCCCACCGAGATCGAGTGGGAATACTGCTGCCGAGCCGGAACCAAGACGCGGTTCAGCTTTGGGGACGATGCGCAGGCTGCCGGAGATACCGGGAAGAAGGCGGGGTTACTTGATAAGTACGGCTGGCATACCGGCAACGCAGCGGGGAATGACCCGGAGGTGGGCGTCTTGGCCCCAAACCCGTGGGGTCTGTATGACATGCATGGCTATCTGTGGGAGATTTGCAGCGACCCCTGGAAGCCGAACCATGACGCGGCGGCAGTCGCCCGAACCGATGGGTCGCAAGCCATGCGCGGCGGGTCATGGAAAGACCCATACACTCAGTTGACGAGTGCCGCGCGGCAGAAGTTTGCCGCGATGACCAAAGATGATGCGGTCGGGTTTCGCTGCGTGAAGGCGACCGTGAAGTAAGCACGACTACTGCGCCAAGTTCTTTTCCGTCTGTCTCAGAGCCGTTTCACGATGGTGGATTATCTCCGATGAGTACTCCCGCTGGTCCACCTCCGTCCGAAGGTTTCGTCACTCTGCCGGTCAGCGCGGAGGGGCTGAAGCCTTCGACGCGACTGATTCCTCGATGGAAACGCTGGCTGCTGATTATCATCGTATTCGCGGTCATGGGGTGGTATCGGGAGAGCCTGTGGGGCCAGCTCTTGCGACCGCGCGTGCTGGCTGCGTTGCAGGCTCGGAACGATGCGGCGGCGATCATTTGGCTCGACCGGATGGATTGGCTGGCTCCCCGAGACGCCGAGGGGGCCTTTCTTCGGGCGCGAGTGCAACGTCACCTGGGGAACATGCCCGAGACGGCCGAGTGGCTTATGGAAGCCAGCCGCCGTGGCATCCCCTCCGAGCGCATCGAACGGGAAAAGTGGCTCGCCTTTGCCCAGTCGGGACAGATGACCCAGGCCGAACCGCATCTTCGCACCCTCCTGACCGATGCCGGTGACGATGGGGCCGAAATCTGCGAGGCGTTCGCGAGCGGCTACCTGCGCGTGCAGCGCATTGAAAAAGCGATTCCCATTCTGGATGTCTGGGAGGCCGACTACCCCGATGATCCTCGTCCCTACCAGTTGCGGGGAGCCTATGCCCAGCGGCAAGGGGACTGGTCGGGGGCTGTGATCGCCTACGAAAACGCCCTCGCCCGCGACCCGACATGGAACGATGTGCGGGTCCGTCTCGGAAGGTCGCTCATCCAATTACGGGACTATCCCCGGGCAGAAGTCGCCTTACGGGAATGCCTGGAACGAGATCCGAAGATGACCCGAGCCTGGGCGACGCTGGGCGAATTACAACTCGCCACGGGAGACTGGGCCGCTGCCGAGGAGACCTTTTTACAGGCCATGGCCGTCGAACCCAACGACCAGTCGACCCGCCTGGGACTGGGCCAGATTGCGATTCATCGCGAACAGTACGAACAAGCGATCATGTACCTCGAACCGGCGGTTCGTCAGGATCCACAAGACCGAGCCCCCCGGGCTCATCTCATCACGGCCTTGCAAAGGTTGGGGCGCCATCCCGCAGCCGCCCCGCACCTGGAATGGATCGCGAAAGCCGTGAAGGCGGACGATCGGCGACTCCTCTTGCTCGATGAAGTCGGGAAACATCCCAACAATCTCGACCAGCGATTCGAACTGGCCGAACTCACCTATCACTACATATCGGTCGAGGAAGGATTGCAGTGGTTAATTCATATCGTCGACCTCGCCCCCCAGCATACCGCAGCCCGGACCATCCTCTATGAGCACTTTCGGATCAGCCGTCCGGAATTAGCAGCGAAGTACAAGGTCGAGAAGGAACGTAGTCCGTAGGCGGCGTTCAGCGCCCCCGCCCCAGGTATCCCGCCACACAGCCGACAAGTAATGCCAAGATCAGGACGGTATTCCCTCCCAAGTTGTCCCGGTTGTGGGAAGACGGTTGAGGGGAAATGACCTGAACAGGCAGGCTCGGAGGTTCGGGAACGGGAACGGGACGATCCGAGGGAGCGGGCATGGCTGGTTTGCTGACGGCGACGACGGCCATCAAGGCGGCGGCAGGAGGACTGGGCGGTGGGGTCGCTGGACGAACGCCTGGTTCCGGGCGCAAGTCGCGAAGGATTGTCAGGATCTCACGATGGATGCGATTCGACTGCCGGACCGCCAGGACGTTGAGTGGTCCCACCAGAGCCATCGTGCCGGTCCCCGGTTCATGACTGTCCCACGGCCCCGTCGTCTGCTCATGGATCATCTCTGCGAACTGGTCAACGTTCTCGCCAGTAACTCCCCATGATTCAAGCCGGTAGAGCACCGTTTCGTACCGCAAGTCCGCCGCTTCGGCTGTCGTGACCAGACACTCATCATCGGCCACGATCACGGTCAATTCCGTGTCATGGACATTTCCCAATAGCATCGAAAGAACGACCCTCAGCGGCAAATCGATGGCTTCCCCTTGTAGTCGGGCTTCTCGATCAAGCCCCGCATCGGTCAGAGCCATCTCATCCATTCGAAACTTGGCTCCCGACAGTTCCTGGATGAGTTGGACGAATTCCACCAGGGTGTTATCGGGCAATTCCACGGTGACCCGTTTTTCCTCCAGCAATCGCCGCAGCCGAAGATCATTCTCAGAACAGTTCAGCAGGACCACCGGCTCCGTCCGGCGCAGGCCAGCCAGGATCTCGGTCACCTCTTGGTGGGTCCGATGCGTCTGGCGAATGAACAAAAAGTTCCCTAACAGCGAGATCGTTCCGGTGCCCGGTTCGTCGGTCTCCCACGGTCCTTCAGTCACGGTTTGCAACAGGGATACGATCTCCACCGGATCGCATCGCTGGGCCAGCAGATCGCCGATGGGGTACTGTCGAGTGACATACTTCTGCCCAGCCGCTTCAGCAGTCGTCAGAGCCGCCACCCCGTCTTGGACGTACCAAGCCAACGGGGTATCAGTCACCGCAGAAAGGCGGTTCGTCAGTTGGGCCACCGTCTCACCAGCGGGCCACTCAACAACCCTCGTTTGCGGACTCAAATCGATCCTGCTATCCGCGATGGATTTCGAATCGAGCCAGACCTGCATGCCGGTCATCGTCTCGATCCGCTCCATGACTTGCTGGAATTGAACTTCCACCATCGTCTCTGGATTCAGGCGACTCCGCGATCTCTCGACCAATTCATTCCACTGCACCCCGACAGCCTTGTCATAAATCCCCGGCTTCTGGGCGGGAGTTTCTTCAGCAAGGAGATCTGTGCAGATTGAAAGTGAAGCCAGCAATGCCCAGACGCGGCATTTCAAAGGTAATGCCACGATGTCTTGCTCCCCTTCAGCGAACCAAATTGAAGGGCTGCGACCCACGCTCATGATTATCACCGGCCCGGGGATCGATTGTCGAGCAGATTCTTCGAGCATCGTGAACCAGAGTGTGTGCATCACCCGAACTGCCCCTTCCGCCGAAGTCGGAATTCTCGGTGTTTCTTTCTATGATGTAATCGGCGTGGCGGGTCGACTTGAGTGGGAAGATCCAGATGCGGAGAGGCTGAGCCGGGCACGCGGGCTGACCAGCATCGACAAGAAACGGCCTGCCTGTTCTCGATCCCAGTTTCTGGAAGCTCATTGATGCGCCGTCTTGGCAATGTTCCTGATCGTGATTCTGGCGAGATCATCCGCGACTATCTCTATACCCAGGGGGCCAAGACGGAGCTGTTGCGGGACGGGGCGGAGTGGGCTTTGTGGATTGAGGATGAGGACCGGCTTTTGATGGCCAAGGAGGCCCTGGCAAAGTACCTCGCCAATCCCGCCGACCCACTGTACACCGCAGTTCAAGCGACAGCCGACGCCCAGCGAGAGGCCAAGCTGAAGGAAGACATCGCAGCTCGCAAGCGGCAGATTCGCGTGGCCGAACGCTGGGCGGGGCTGCAACGGCACTTCCCGATCACGGTGATGCTCACCGTGATGTCGGTGTGGGTCGGGATGCTGGCCAATCTGGGGAAACCACCGGAGAAGTATGCCCCCCTCTATTTCTCAGAGTGCGAGTTTGACTTGGCCGAGGGGAAGGTCGGTTATAACGAAATGTCCACCACGTTTCGTCAAGGTCAGTTCTATCGCTGGATCACGCCGATCCTGATTCATTTCGGCCCTGCCCATCTGGTCATGAACATGCTGGGACTGTGGCAGTTCGGCCAAGCGATTGAAAGACGGAGCGGGACATCGCGATTCTTGGGGATCGTTGTGGTGATCGCATTGATCTCGAACACGGGGCAATATTTCATGTCGGGGCCGATGTTTGGAGGGATGTCGGGGGTTGTCTTCGGGCTGTTTGGATTCTTGTGGATGAAATCACGCTTCGCCCCCGACTATGGAGTCTTCGTGGGACGCGACTACGTGATCCGCTTCATGTTCTTCGCCGTACTGATGACCACGGGGCTGGCCGGGAGGATTGCCAACACGGCCCATTTCTCCGGTCTTGCAACGGGGATGGTTCTCGCCTTGATCCCGATCGTCCCCCGCCTTTGGAAGCAGTCCCAGCGGCGCAGGAATCTCCCATGAGAAAGGGAGACTTCATCACCGTTGCCGAAGCCTTGGCCCCCGAGGTCACCCCGGTTCCGACCGCGTGGCCCGTCAACGAGTCGCCGCTCTCGATCGGGTCACGCGTGATGCCATCGCGGTATTGCCTGGCCCCACTGGCCGGGTACACGCATCTCGCCTTTCGCCGAGTGATTCGGGAACTCGGAGGGTTGGGGCTGGCGACGACCGATCTGGTCCATTCCACGATGCTCGTCGCTCAGCGGCCCCGCTCTCTCGAGCTGATCGCGACCGACCCGCATGACATTCCACTCTCCATCCAGATCTTCGGCAGCCAGGCCAGCGAACTGATGCGAGCTGCGAAGTGGTTGGAGGACCGTGGCTATCAAGGGATCGACCTGAACATGGGATGCCCCATGGCCCACATCAACGGACAGGGCGGCGGAGCCCGGTTGATGTGCGACCCGGACGGAGCGTGCTCGCTCGTGGGGCAAGTCGTCGCGGCCGTCTCGATACCGGTCACCGTCAAAATGCGCCTCGGCTGGGACTCAACCAAGCTCACTGCACCCGCCCTTGCTCGCGAGTTCGAGCAGCTCGGCGTCGCGGCCATCACCATCCACGGCCGCACCCGGCAACAGGGGTTCCACGGCTCGGTGAACCTCGATGGAATTCTCGCCGTCGTCGAGGCCGTCGACCAGATCCCGATCATCGGCAACGGCGATGTCCGCACGCCGCACGAGGCCCTGCACATGCGGCAGTACACCGGCTGCGATGCCGTCGCAATCGGGCGGGGAGCGTTGCTCGATCCGTGGATCTTCCAGCGCATCGCCCGGGCCAGCCGAGGTGACCCCAGCGACTTCATCCCGACCGGCGAGGACCAGGTGGCCTTCCTCCGCTGGCATTTCCATCTGATGTATGACCAGCATGCCGAGATGAGCTGCCTGCTCTTCCGCAAGTTCGCAGCCTGGTACGGAGCGAGACTCGGGATCCCCGAAGACTTGGAGGACCGGTTGCGGCGGTTTGAATCGATCGAAGAGTTCGAAGCGATCACGCACGAGATCGGGCAGCGCCACGGAGAGCGAGAATCGACGATCCCCACCGCACTCATTAAGGTGCCCAACGGTCCGGTCGAACACTGGTAGGATTTGCCCGTCCTACTACGGACGACAGCGAGCGGGGGACATCACGGCCTCCGTGCCAGACGGGACGTGCTCCGAAAGCCCCCGGTTCGAGATCGGGGATCTGAAGAGTTGCTGATCACTTCGCGACCAGAAGCGAACCACAAACACTGTTGAAGGCCCCCGAAGATGCCGATCCGCATCGGTGACAACGCCATCGCTGAAACGATCCTCCGCCCCGGCGGGATGGTGGCCGTTGACGGGGAACGACATTCCGCCCGAGCCACAACGGGGTTCGTCGAGGTCGGTACACCACTCCTGATCACCGGGGGCGACAACCAGGGACTCGTCGTGATCCCTCTGGAACAAGCTCCCGACCGTGACAGTTTGCCCGGCTTGGGACAGATCGTCTTCTCGACTTACGGTGACCGCATTCGAGCAGAAAAGCAACACGACGCAGCCGCCATTGCCGCCGCCCGATTTGCACGAATGGTCCGGCTTCGTCGGATCGGGGTTCCGCTCGGTTTGGCCGCCGGAGTGTTGACTGTGGCGGTGAAGCTCGGCGCGCCTCAAAACTGGTTCACAGCGGAACTCTGGCTGAACACCCTCGGCGGTCTGGCGGCGTTTTGCCTGTTCGGGTGGTGGTGGCTCCCGCGTGTCGAACGAGGACTGGCCGATTTCGACTCGACCTTCACTTCATTCACGATTCCAACGGGGGCCCTCTCGCTCTTCGGCTTCGCTGCGATTCTGGGGTGGCTGACCCCGCAGTACGGGATGGCTGTGGGTCTCGTGGGAGCGACTCTGGGTGGTGGACTCCTGATGATGCCGCTGCCGCTGTTCTTGATGTTTGTCGGCGAGGGGAGTGAAACGGAAATCCACGATTCCGTTCCGATGGGCGGTGCAACTGGCTCCGATGAGCGGAAGTAGAGCGGTCTTCAGTCGATGCCGTCAATAATCCGCCAGGAGCAATTCGAGAGGCATCTTGCCACTCGCCCCTCGCCCCAAGAGAGAGCATCCGCATCCTCTTCTAAATTTGGAAACACCGAACTCCCTACGACGCCCACCGCTACACCCAAGCCCTCATCAAAGCCAAAAGCCCCCTCGCCAAACTGCTGGAGGTCGCCAAAAATGTGACTTGAAAAAACCTCAGAGGTCTCCGGGATGGGTGATCTCAAGACCGAAGGGACCAGGGCCTGCAGCCCTGGCTGGAGGAACGGCCAAGGAATGGGGCCTGAAGAAATGGGTGAGCGCTGGGAAAACGCCGTTGGACATGCGTCTCCGAAATCGACTCCACGATCCCCGTTGGACCGCCTCATCCCGCAGTTCGCGATACGTCCAGTGCGTGTTCGGACGACCGCTCAGCTCAGGCAATTCGCCGAACCCAAAGTTTGAGCCGACCGGGCAATCGATGCCTAATCGCTGCGAGATCGATCTTCAAATACCGAGCGTTGCTCGCGAATCTTTTCCAAACCCTGTTCGTACTCCGCCGAGTAGTGAATTCGCAGGGCCTGCATCGCCAATTTCTCGGCCCGATCGAATTGGTACTGGTTCGAAGCGGCCAGGGCGAGATTAAACAGGGCTGCATCGTTGTCAGGATTCGCAGCGAGGGCCGCTTCCCAGCTTTCGACAGCGCCGGACCAATCCCCGTCCCGAGCACAGCAGTTCCCCTTTTTGACGGAGATCACGCCCCGATCACTCCAAGGGCACTGCGCCAGGAACTGCTGGCTGGCGCGCCGCGGGGTCAGCCGGGAGACGACCTCGTGGCTACACTGAGCGATGAGGGAGTCCTCGACTTCGTCGGGGGAAATCACGCTCGAGGTGCTGCTTTGCCGCGGCTCAAGGCTGCGGACTCGGTTCTTGGAAAGCGTTTCGCCGGTCCGGGTGTCGACCAACCGATATTCGACAGTCAGAGTCCGGCGGTTATCACGTGGAAGCCCCACGCGGCGGAGTGGCGAACGATCGTCCGGTTCCGACGATTCGGTGATTTCCCCAGTGAGTACGGCGTCGATATCCTTTTGCCGCGCGGCGGCCATCACATTGTTCAGGCGGTCAGCGGCAGCGTAGGTGACGGCCTCAGTCGGGACGAGCGTTGCCGCCTCGACAATCGAATAGGCCCCGGTGGATGCGAACTGGTTGGCGACCTCTTCGGCGACCCGGCTGCCAAGTTCGCCTTCGAAGGGGAGGACGGCCACCGTTTGCACATTGGCAGAAACTGCCGATGATGTTCGCCCGGCGAGGCGCGACAAATGGCCGCACCCCGGGCACGTCAGCCCCAGCAAGATCAGGAGATATGCCCATCCATGGGACATGTGAGAAGACTCTGAGGCCGACATTCCTGTCGATTCAGGCGGCGCGCGCTCGCCCGATGCTCTTCGTATAGACTATTCCATCGGAACGGAACAAGCGGAATCGCGAGACGAAGACCTCGGGTGGGCCTCGTTTTGCGGAAACCGGGCGGGGGTGGCGGGTGCTCAAGCGACTGGTGGCGCAGAAACGACTGATCGGCTGGCTGGCGGTCATGGCGATCGCGGGTGGGTTGGCGGGTTGGCTGATTCCCGCGATGGCGACAATTGGGGGGAGTTTTTGGAGGGTGGGGGTGATGCTTGCCGCTCTATGGCTGGCGATCCCGAACCATCTGGCCGTCGATCACCCTCCGATTTCTTTATGGAAGGTTGCCGGAATACTTGCCGTATTACTCGCTGTCGTTCGTCGACCGTGGATCCTTGTCCCAATCGGAATTGTCATGGCCGTGCTGAGCTTGTTTCGGCGTCGCTCTGGGTAGAGAATGGAAACCCGCAACGGACCGTTCCATCATCTGGCTTCGGGCCAGCGTGTACGGGCCAGACTGTTCGGATCTCCTCATGACTGCGACGACCGCCAAGACTCCGGTGATCCCCGGAGGGCACCCGTGGGTTCTCCCACTGGTGTTGTCGACGCTGGGTGCATTTCCCCTTCTGGGGGTCCATTTTCAGCAAATGTGGGTCCGTCCCCACTACCAGTATTTTCCGTTTGTGATTCTGGCGATTGTGGTCGTGGCACTCTTACGGAAGACTGATCCAAACCGAGAAGTGCCTCGCGCCCGCCCTCGACTGGCTGTGCTGAGCTTACTGATCGGGTGGGGGGTGATCGTTGTTTCGGTTCTGAAGATCTCCCCACTCTTGTGCTGTGTCGGATGGTGGATCTCGCTGGCGGGGGCGGCCTGGATCGCTCCCTGGCCCGCGTGGGGCGCTTGGGCTCTGGTGGGGTTGCTCTTGCGGCTGCCGAGTGGTCTGGATGTGAAGTGGATTCAGTGGTTGCAGCACTTCACGACGACCATGAGCAGTCACTTTCTGGATCGCCTCGGGATCGACCACCTCCAGGAGGGGAACGTCCTGGCCTTTCCGGAGCGGCGACTCTTTGTGGAAGAGGCCTGTAGTGGGGTGGTCTCGCTGTTTACGATCGTGGCGACAGCCGGTGTGCTGGGGGCCTTTCTGAAAAGAACATTCGCCCACACGCTCTGCCTGATGGGGGTGGCCGGTTTTTGGGCGGGAGTGGCCAATGTGGTGCGGGTCGTGTTGATGGCCGTCTGCCTGGAGCGGATGGGGCTCGATCTGTCGGAAGGTCTGCGGCATACGCTGCTGGGGGTGGCCGTCTTCGGTTTCACGTTGTTGATGCTGGCGAGTTCGGATGGCTTGCTGCGGTTCTTGCTGGGACCGATCGACATGCAAGAGTTCGATGCCCCGGAAGGGGTTCTCGACAACGTCGCCGTGCAGTGGTGGAATGTCCTGTTCTGGCCCCACCGTTCGGAAGATCAATTCTTTCGCAAACCGAAGGGGCAGCCCTTCCAGTCCGGGCCTCGCTGGGAAATCGCGATGGGCGTGATCGGCGTGGCGTTACTCAGCGTCTTTGGGCTCCAGGTCTGGGGCGGTATCGGCCCTTTTGCGAATCATCTCGGAGTGAAGCCCGCGATCGAGGCCGTGAGCCAAGAGTCCCTGCCGCTCGAAATGGCAGGATGGACGCGCAGTCAGTTTCGGACGGAAACGCGGGATGCTTCCAGCCAATTTGGCCACCAATCGCACCAGTGGACTTTCGAAAAGGGCCCTCAGCGGGCGGTGTTGTCGATCGACTTCCCCTTTCCCGAGTGGCATCCCCTTCAAGTCTGTTACGCGGGGATCGGCTGGTCTGTCAAAAATGGAACGATCCCTCCGGATGGGACCACGCGGGAGACGTTTTCGCTGGTCAAGGGGTCCGAGAACGGAACCTTGATCTACGATCTCCTCGATCAGCAAGGGAGTCCCTACATCCCGCCTCAAGGGAGTTGGGTTCACCCGCGTTGGCGGCGATTGCTCTCCGGGGAATCGACCCCTTGGACGCTTCCCACGTTCTACCAATTGCAACTCCTCGCCACGGGCGATCACCGCCCCACAACTGAGGAACTGAGCGCGTGCGCCGAACTGTTTGATGCCTTTCGGACGGCCGTCGACGAGCAACTTCTCTCCACTCCAACATCCCCCACCGAAGGAGTCACCCCATGACGTGGCAAAATCCGTGGGTCACCCATCGCACGCTGGGCGCGCGACTGGTGACGTTTCCGGCTTACGCCCTGTGGTGCCTGTTCGGGCTTGTCTCGGGCTGGGTCCAGACACGGCGCGTGAGCCGATTATTGGGTGGCCTGCCAGCCTTGATCCTGGCCGGTGTGATGGGCGTTGTCGGAATCGATTCCCGAGCCGGGATCAGCCCGGAAGTTTCGAATCACTATCTTCAAAGGGCGAACAGCGCCATCGAGCGCAGCGATTTACCGAAGGCCGAATTCTTTCTCAACCGGCTGGAATCCCTGGGCTATCGCAATGACCGGACCTTATCGGTCCAGGCTCAAGTGGCGGGCCTCCGGCAACTGACCGAGTGGACCGAAGACATCTATCGCGAAATGCTCACGAACTCCGATCGGACGGGGGACGGATTGGCCCATCGACAGCTCGGAAAATTCGCCCTCGCGCGGTCGAAGTCGACCGAGTCGGCGGATTTTCAAGAGGCTGTGGCACACTTCCAGGATGCCTTGATCTCCCAGCCTCGCGACCTGTTGTGTCATGAGATGCTCGCCCGGGCCGAATTGATTCGAGGGAATATCGAAGAGGGGACCAAGCACTTGGAGATCGTGGCCTCCGCCCGACCAGGGATTTATCTCGATCTGGCACGGATTTACGAACAGGCCGGGAACCCCACCCAAAAATCATTCGCCGCCAGCCAGGCGGAGAGGTTCTTTGAGAAGATCGCCAAAGAAGGACTCCCCGCTCCCGAGGAACCAGTCGCTCAGAAACCAACCGATGGCAAACCGGAGTCAACACTGAGCGACCCCGAGGCTGTCCCACCGAGTCCAGAAAAAGACCCCGCAGCAATCGATCGGGATGTCCGCGTGCAAGCCCATCTCGATTGGGCCGAAACCCTGGTCATGCAAGGCAAACTGAAACCAGCCCTGGCTGCACTAACCAGTGGGGAAGAGAAGCACAAGCACGAAGCCTTACGGTCGCGACTCGCCTCGGTCTATATCCGCGAGATCAATGAGTTGCCACAAACGAACGCCGCCTGGAAGACGCGGTGGGAATTGGTGGCGCTTTGTCGACATTACGCCCCCGAGTCCAAAGAAGCGATGGTCGTTCTGGGAAACATTGCGGTGAAGGGCCCTCCAGAACTCGCCGACCAAGCCCGCAAGATTATCGACCCCCTCCTGGATATTGGTGAGGCTCCGTCCGCAGTCTACTTTCTCATGGGAACGCACGCGGTTCAGAACAAACAATGGGACCGCGCGGAACGACTTCTGCGGATTGCGGTCGACAAGGAACCCCGCGCTGACATCGGTTGGAACAATCTGGCCTTTCTCTATCTGACGAGAGAACACCCCAACCTCGACGAAGCCGAAAAATGCGTCGATAAGGCGCTCAGCTTGAATCCCGCTCCCCCCACTTACCACGAGACCCGAGGTCAGATCATGCTCAAGCTCGGGCGCTGGACGGAGACCGTTCGAGAGCTGGAACTCGCCCTGACGAACATGACAGCCAATGGCGAAATTCACTTTGGATTGGCCGTCGCGTACGAACACCTGGAAGACTTCGACCTGGCCGAGATGCATCGCAGCCGCGCCAAGGGGCTGGGGTATGAAGTCCAACCCGTCGGGGTGAGCCTGGAACAGAAGTAAGGGCCACTACTGTTAAGGCTCACTATTCCTGGGTCACATGGAGCCTTCCTCGGTAGACGACGAGTGGGTCACCGAGTTCAAAGCGAGCCAGAGAGATTTGGCGCGCTGTCGGCAAAACCTGAAGCTCAAACCAAAAGTCCCCGACCGCGTCTTTGGACGCGCAAAGATATGTCCAAAACCAGGTTCCTTCTTGGCGCTTCCAGGCGGCAATCGCGTCTTTGCCAACGGGGCGTTGGAGTGGTGGAATATTGATGAACCCGCAGTCAGACCACTGGCCGTTCGCAAAACCAAAGGTCCTTGCAAATGGTTGTTTTTTTGCATTGACAGGCATGGGCACAACACCCGAGAAGAGCGTGTCTTTCCTCGAACTCGAACCACCCACGGGATAAATCACAAGCCGAAGCGCCCATTCAGAATCCGAAGAGACTTTACGTTCCAAGTAAGTGGCGGGGGGAGATGCCTGTGGAATCAACTGGATTTGCAGCAACTGACCGGTATTCACCATTACGGATACGGGGTCACCGATCTTTGCAGTCTCCTTACCAATGATCGAAGAAATCATAACGGTGTGAACGAACGGATTTGGAGTGGCTGCGACTGGCGGCAACGGTTCTTTAGAGCATCCCTCGGACAGCATGCAGAAAACGATGGCGATCCACTGTCCGCTGAGACGCCGCTTAGAATTGTCCGATAGTTTCATTTCCATTTCTGCTCCCCAATGCTTTCCATGTGTTGTAATCGATGCTGTTTGTCACAAATCGGACACTTCCATCAGCCAGCAACAGGCTCACTCCACCTTGATGATGACTGGAGGGTGGGAACAAGAACACTCCAGGTTCCATATTGATATCTTCAGGACCGTTGTAGCAAGCCTCTTCGTTTGGGCCGAGCAGGTGGTCATACCCAAGATTGTCTTCACGATAACGCCCCATGTAGCTGCCTCGAAAGCCTGGCCATGGCGTCACGCGATTGTTGCGACATTCCGCAACAGCTAACGCTTCTTGACCGCGACCCGAATATCGAGTGCCGGTGTACCAAAGATATCTCCCCGGATCCGATCGCATTTCCTCCTCGGTCGGATCGAGGAAAGTCGGAACCCCGACCAATCGTTCGGACATCGCTGCGGTGTTGGAAAGCCCGTCCGTGAATTCACTCGGGGAGACATCGTGACGAGCATCCTTACGGAATCCGTTAGTAGGATCGTAAAGCCGAAATGTTGTTCCATCGTTGAAGTAGTAATTCGAGTTACCCAAGTTGTCGCTCGGTGAATTCAGTGGATCATCCGGACAGACGAATGTGGGCACGGCGAATGGCGGTTGATCTTGTCCGGACCTAAAGGCTTGGTAGAGTGCAGCTTGATCTAGATAAGGAAGCAATCGCCACATTGCAGGTTCATGAATACGCGAGGTTGGAAACTTCCCCGAAACCTGTAATGCGTTTGCCAAAGCAATTCCAAATTGCTTCAAGTTATTTCTACACTGAAGTTGACGGTTTGTTGCACGTACCCGCTGAATGGCTGGTAGAGTAATTGCGATCAGCAATCCGATGATTGAAATAGAAACAAGAACCTCAATGATCGTAAACCCAATGCGGGTCCGCATCTGTTGTTGTCGGTTCATTGAGGCTCCCTTCATTGAGGCTCCCTAGTGACGCATCTACTTTACGGTTGCAGAACCCCAGTGAGTGTCTTCACATATTTCCAAGTCCCCCCATTCGTTCGCGTATAAACATGCCCTTGCGCACCGATGATTCCAGGGGCATTGATTCCTTTGTTGTATCGCCAAACAGTGAAACCGAGTTCGGGATTCGACTGATGCCATGCGTAAGGGTCAGCGCCATGGACCAAGGTCTGCCCGGTGGGAGTGATGCCATAGGCATCGACCATGAATTCTTGCCCGGACGCGAGGGTAGTCGCTTGGTAGTCGTCGAACATGTAGAATGCTGCGGAGGCAACGTTCGCCACCACGACGACAAGCGTGGCGGCACAAATTCTCACGAAGTTTCTCAGAACCATGGTCTTTTCTCCAATAGGTCATTGATCGACTCCTTTCTCAATGGACATGTGAGGCCATCCAGCCTGCCTCTCGACTAGCCATAAAGTACACACACACACACACACTTGCAACGCACTCACTCCGGCGACAGCAGATCATCCCGCTCCCCCCACTTACCACGAGACCCGAGGTCAGGTCATGCTCAAGCTCGGGCGCTGGACGGAAACCGTTCGAGAGCTGGAGCTCGCCCTGACGAACATGACGGCCAATGGCGAAATTCACTTTGGATTGGCCGTCGCCTACGAACACCTGGAAGACTTCGACCTGGCCGAGATGCATCGCAGCCGCGCCAAGGGGCTGGGGTATGAAGTCCAACCCGTCGGGGTGAGCTTGGAACAGCAGTAAGGGCCACTACTGCGGAAGCCGCACATCACCAAATCCAAAGTCCGAATCGCACCTTGCCCCTTCCCAAGAATGCTCCTTCCTTCCGCCCTGAAAGGGCACCAACATACCAGCCCAGGGCAACGCCCTGGGAATCGATTCCGCGTTGTTCGCCAAGCCCTGAAAGGGCGGCACAATGCTGTTTCGCCCTTTCAGGGCTATGATTATTTGTCCTCAGCGACCTGGGGCGGCGCTCCCGGGGGTCGCTCTGCCCCAGGCTGATTTGTGGCTGCCCCGTTGGGGCGGAGCAGGGAGGCTTGGCGACAAAAGCCTTGTGTGATGCGTTAATTCCGCTGTGCCGGGCTAATGCCTACACGGCTTCCTGCTTAGTGGAGAAGCGACCGGTTCTTCAGCGTTAACGTTGTTCATTCGGATACCTCTCGATTGCGAGACTCGGCCCAACTTCACCTCAGCAGGGCAGGCATTCCTACCTGCCCCACTGACAACTGAAAACTGACCACTGAAAACTTCCCCCTACTTCAACTCCTTAATCTCCACATTCCGGAACTCCACTGCGTCGCCGTGTCCCGCGAAGCCGAAGTGCCCGGACTTGAGATCCTTGCCGGGGTGCGGTGAGTTGTCCATGAACTCCTTCACTTCAGCCAGGTCGCCATTCAGGATCAGTGAGCCGTTCAGCTCGACTTGAATCTTGGTTCCCTGAACGGTCACTTGTTGGAAGTTCCACTCACCCGTGGGCCGGTGGTAGCCGCGGTGGG
>JAYSVZ010000428.1:0-4811 GCA_043718305.1 Planctomycetota bacterium
TTGCCGATGTCCTGCGACCGGGCTCCCGGCGGCGGGCTGTGCTGATCACCTTTGATGATGGATATCTGGACAATTACGAAGTGGCGTTTCCCCTGCTGAAGCAGGAGGGCGTGCCAGCGACGATCTTCCTGAGCACGGGGTTCCTGGATCAACGGGGCGTTGCCTGGTGGGATGAGATCGTTTGGATGGTGAAGCAGGCGACCGGCCCGACAATCGAACTCCCGGCCGCGTGGAATTTGGCTCACCTCGATTTCTCGATCAAGGGACTCAGGTCTGCGACCAATCGTCTGATACGGTTTGCGAAAACCTTGACGCCTTTGGAACTCACCCGATTTCTGGATGACCTGGGGAGCAGTGTCGGAACAGGGCGGGCTCCCCGTGATCAGACGACGGCTTCATGGATGACCTGGGACATGGTCCGTGAAATGTCCCGAGCCGGGATTGAGTTCGGCGGCCACACCGTGAATCACCCGGTTCTCTCCCGGTGTACCGTGGACGAACAACGCCACGAAATTGTCCAGTCCAAAGCCCGCATCGAGGCGGAGATCGGTCAGTCAATCACGGCGTTCAGCTACCCGACTGGCCAGCCCTGGTCCTTTACCGATGACACGATGCGGCTGGTCCGGGAAGCGGGATTCCAGTGGGGATTCAGCTACTACTCGGGCTTCGCAAATCACAAATCGAATCCGTACGACTTACAGCGTGTGGCGATTGAGCCATCGGTTAGCCTGATTGAATTCCAAACGATTCTGCAAATTCCAGGGATCTTCGCCGGAACAACGCCGATGGGCGTGCCGTAGTGCTTCACCAAGGCGAAAGGTATGGGTTGGAGTCCAGCCTTGAGTAGCGCCGTTAGGCTGTTCCGGACAGGCTAAAGCCTGGACTCCAACCCCCAGCTTGAGCGTCGACGGGGCACTTAGCTCCCCTCGCAATTATTCATTGTAAGCGACTCACGCCGCCAGCGGTTCGATGAGGACATGCCCCCCCTGAACCAGACGGCGGGTCATCACGACTTCGAACACGAGTAGCCCGACCACAATCAGAAGCAGCCACCACCAGAACTCGGAGCGAGCCTGGTTATCGGTCGCGTTCTTCTCGACATCCGCCGGGTCGGTCGTAAACGTCAGCCCCTTATCAATCAGGCCCTGCTGATCGGGCGGGGAGAGTCGCGTCAGGTCCGATTCGTGGCGGTCAAAGTTCACCACAAACCGTTCGGGCTTTCCTCCGCCAACCGCCGGTCGCATCTCGTAGACGCCGGGCAGCGATGTTTGAGCATAGCGGGCTGTGCGGTGGTCCCCTTCCATTTTCGATGGGATGCGGGTCTCCTGGCCATCGGGGCTTTTGACGATCAGTTCTCCCAGCGCTGCTTGTTCGAGGACCAGCGGCGCACCGAGATCGACATTTCGGCTGGTGCTTTGCGTGGAATAGGCGAAGACCATCTCGTGCAAGAACGGAACGAAGTCATTCTTACTCGGCAGAGTCGACCAGTCGGAGTCGAGCGGGATCGCGAGCTGCGCGATGGTTCCCTTCCCGAGTGGTTTCGTGATCAGCAGCGGCGACCCGTTGTCGAGCTTGACCAGGACCGTTCCGCCGGGAACCTCGGAGGGCTTGGAGTTTTCGGCTGCGACGGGAGCCCCCGCCACTGGGGGAGGCACGACACCAGCGACCGGTTCCATTTTCCACCACTTCGAGAAGCGAGTCGCCGTCAGATCGACTCCGCTATCGGAGCGGAACCGCTCCAGCCAAGGGGCCTTCAGGCTATCGCTATCGATCCGCATCGCGCCGAGCTTCAACTCGGTGTCTGATTGGACCTCGATCAGCTTGGCGGGAGCGAGCGGTTTGGTGATCGCCTCGGGAAGGGCGTTGTACCAACCCGCCTGGTTCTGGTCCCCGGCTGCGAAGACGGCGGTGCCTCCTTCGCGGACGAACTTGGTGATCGCTTCGGCTTGCGGCTGGTTGAGCCGGGCCACGTTCAATAGCCAGACGATCGCCTGACCTCGGAACGATTGCGAGTTCAACTCGGCAACACTGTTTCTCTCCGCCCGGACCCACGGTGACTCCCGCGTGGCCGAGAAGGCCGACATCACAAAGAACGAATCGGAAAGGGTCGGGTCGGACTGCGGATCGCCATCGACGACCAGCACCGGAATTCCGTCCGCGACCTCGACAATCGCGTCCGAGCGATCATCTCCGGGGAGTCGATCTTCATCGACAACGATACTGACCAGGTGGCTCCCCGTGTCCGGGAAGCGGTGCTCGAACTCCACGGAAGCCTCCCCGTTCGGCGGGAGTTCCACTGCTTGGGCCTTCTCGACGAGCCGCTGACCATCGACCTCGAAGTGGGCGGTGACCCGTTTTTGTTCGGTGTGTGTCTGCGAGATCGTGGCCCGCACACGGATCGGGAATTCAGGCACTGTGAGTTGTCTCGAAAGCTCAATCGCCCCGACGGCGACGTTCACGCGGTCCGCGACCTCGCCGACCAAGTCGACCACCCACACCCGAGGCGGGACCGTCATCCGCTTGGAAGTATCGTCGATCCGGGTCCACTGATAGAGATCATCGGGCCGCCACGGCAACCGTTGACTGTCGGTCAGGACCACGACCTCGCGCGAGGCGTTCGAGGTTCGGCTCAAGATCTGAATCGCCTGTCGCAGCCCACTCGCCAGGTTGGATGACCCCGCGGGCGCGGGCAGGGCATCGAGGGCTTGGCGAGCGAAATCAAAGTCACCGCTGGGCGTCTCAATGACCGGCCGCACCTGATCCCGCACATCCAGGATCGCGATCGTGTCGCCGGGGCGCAGCGTATCGAGGCACTGGTGCCCCCACTGGATCGCCTGGGCATGCGGGGTATTGATCGGCCCCTTCCACCCCATGCTGTAAGAGCCATCAATGACCAGCACCATGTCGCGACTGGGCCTGCCCGCAAGCGACGAAAGCGGCCCGCCGCTGGCCCACGGGCGCGACATCCCAAATGCGATCAGTCCCAGCACCCCCATCCGCATCAGCATCAACAGCCACTCTTCGAGCCGAATCCGCCGCCGCGTCTTGCGGCCCAACTGCAGGAACTGCATGGCCCCCCAGTTGACGATATCAAACCGCCGCCGACTGATGAGGTGCGCCAAGACCGGCAAGGCCATCGCCGCCAGCCCGAACAACATTGCCCCGTTGAGAAAGCCAAAACCCATCGCACCCTGCCTCGTGGAACGCCGAACGCTCCGGAGGTTCGAAACGTTCCCATCAATCGTATCCGATGCAGCGACCGCTTACGAATCCCGTGGCTGGGAGAACGGGCCCGCGTGTGTGTCTCACGAAAGTCGGGCGGAGTCTTACGGAATAATCCACGAAGGGGAGACGAGGTGTCCGTGAAATAAAACATTCACTCCGTATCGCACGCCAGCCGTTCATCAACAGCGGGCCATTGCCCTGGCTGGTCCGCTGCGTACCAATGGGTGAAGACTTCTTCCAGATCCTCGACGCGGCGGGCGGCGGCGAAGGCGTTGCGAACTTCGGGGTGCTGGGGATGCGACCGGGCGTATTTCACCAGGTGCTTGCGCATCTTGGCGGCCGCAGCTTCCCCGAATAGATCGACGGCCCAAGCCAAATGCTCGCGAATCACGTCGCGTTGCTCGATCAAACGAGGCGGCTCACCGATCGGCTCACCGCTTAAGAGCCGCTCGGTCTGCTGAAAGATCCACGGATTCCCAATCGCGCCGCGGGCGATCGAAAGGCCATCGACGCCAGTCTCGCCGAGCATCCGCACGCAGTCTTCGGGGGTGAATAGATCGCCACTCCCGAGAATCGTCTTGTGAGGAAAGCGGAGCTTGGCCTCGCGGAGGAAGCTCCAACGGCTGGCCCCGACATACTTTTGTTCGACGGTCCGCCCATGCAGGGTGACAGCGGCCACGCCCCGGTCAAAGGCACCCTCCAGAATCGTCAGACACCGGTGGCGGCTCTCCTCGGAATCGTCGATCCCACGCCGCATCTTCACGGTCACGGGGATCTCCGCCGGAACGACTTCGCGAACCCGCGATACGATCTCCAGCGCCATCTCGGGTTGCCCCAGGTGATACCCCCCACGACAGCCGCCCATGGCCGACTTCACCGGACAGCCGAAGTTGATGTCGATCACATCGAATCCCGCCTGGACCAGCCGCTGGGCGGCAAACTGAAACTGGGTCGGTTCGGTCCCCATCAGTTGCCCGCCGATCGGGTGGTCATCGTCGGCGATTCGCAGATGCCGTCGGACCCAGTTCTCGGATTGCGCTTCCACCACAAAGCGATCGATCAAGACCTCGGCCAAGGCATATTTCGCCCCGAACCGTCGGGCCATCCGCCGCATGGGACCATCGCTATAACCGCTGAGCGCCGCTTGCGCGAGGGGGGACGAGATGGAATGCGGTCCGATTTGGAATGCGTGCGACAAGCAAAAGTTCTCAAGGGACTGTTTTCGGAGACCTCTCCGAATGTCCTCATGATAATTTCGGTGGGCTCCCATCGCCAGCCGTGGCGTGTGCCTCGCGAAACTTCCGGTGGTCCGTTTTCAGTTCGAATGGATCGATCGCCGTAAGGCGCACATTCCGTAGTTACGAAGCAACGATAGGCTCTTCCGCCCCAACCGGCCAGCCTTTCGCCCAGCCAGTGCAGGTGTGTGCATCCCAAACGTCGGTGAATTCAGAATCGGACCGGTCTTGACCCCAACGGGGTCTCGTCTCGTAGCCCAGGGTCGGCTGCGCAGCGGCAGACCCTGGGTCAGTCATCCCGAAATCGCATCAACCCCAACGGGGTTGCGGCAGTCATCGGACGCAACCCCG
>JAYSVZ010000429.1:0-1687 GCA_043718305.1 Planctomycetota bacterium
CCCCGAACGAACGACGGTCTCTTCGACCAGCACTTCGCCACAGATGTTCTCGCTCGCCAGGACGGGGGAGCCAGCCGCCACCGTCCCCACGATCGGCACGGCGACGAGCCGGGACACGCTCGCCCGCGTGGCTTCTGCTGCGCGCAGAATCGTCAAACTGCGGGCCTTGAACGGCTCACGTTTCACATACCCGTTTCGCTCCAACCGCTGAAGTTGTTCGTTGACGCTGGGAGCGGACATCTCGACCTGTTCCGCGAGTTCCCGCACGGTGGGCGAAATCCCGTGCTGCAAAATCCACGATTCGAGCTCGCGCAGAATCCGCGTCTGCGAATCCGTCAGCGTCGTCAGTTGCGGGCGACCACGTTTGGGCATGGAACTCTGCTCGCCTTGGCACTTGGGAGATTGGCTCGGTGTCATGTCGCCATGATGCCGATACGTTTATGCCTGACGAGTCGGATTATTATGCCTTACAGAAGAATGGTCAAATCATCGGACGGGAATTGTTGGAAACTTGAGCATGGGCGGGGAACTCACCTCAATTCACGGAGTCCGAAGTCGCCGCCGCGATACACAATACCGGCTTCAAACTCAGTTCGTGGGCCACACAGCGGAATGATTCCGTTCCAGCCATTTCTCAGCGGAGTCGGCGGGAAAGTCGGTCATGCACTGCCCCGCCCGTTTCTGCTGAGCGGCCTTGATCTGGCGGGCCACCATTTTGCTTTCAATGGCTTCGACTTCAGCCATTCCCTGCATGGGGCGGGCTTCGTCCGACGAGATCGTGGATGACGAACGCCCACAGCAAGAAGACGCGCAACCACGACGCGATGCTGGGTCTGTACTTCGCGTGGTACATCTGAGAGGCTAACCGAAAAGTGATATCGCACTAAGCATTTGCCACAGCTATGTTTGACACGTTCCTCAGCAAAGGAGTGCGAGAACATGGCGACGAGTTTGATGTTGATGCCACGGAAGGCGTATCCGACCGATTTGACCGACGCACGGTGGGCGATTCTGGAGCCGTTGATTCCTCCGGCCAAGTTCGGGGGGCGACCGCGCGAGGTCGAGATGCGGGAAGTTCTGAACGCGATTTGTTACTTGGACCGCAGCGTTGTCAGTGGGACATGCTGCCTCACGACCTGTTGCCCAAGAGTACCGTCTACGAGTACTTCGCGCAGTGGCGAACGGATGGCACGTGGCGGAAGTGTGTCGATGCCCTGCGTGTTCCAGTGCGCGTGAAGGAGGAACGGAATGAGACCCCCAGCGCGGCCTGCCTCGACACGCAGTCGGTGAAGACGACCGAGATCGGCGGGACCGACCGGGGCTACGATGGCGGCAAGAAGATCAAGGGACGCAAGCGTCAGTTGCTGGTGGATACGCTGGGTTTGCCGATCGCGGTGGTGGTGACGGGCGCGAATCTGGACGACGGAACCGCGGCACCCCAGTTGCTGTCGCGCGTGGCGGTGGCGGACTTCCCGCGATGGGTCACGCTGTTCGGAGACAACCAGTACAACAACCGCGCCTGGAACGCGTGGCTGACCAAGGAACGTCCCCGCTGGCGGGTCGAAATCCAGTCGCGTCCCGCAGGGACACTGGGCTTCGCGCCGGTGAGAAAACGCTGGGTGGTCGAACGCACGAACGCCTGGGTCGGCCGCGCTCGCCGCCACAGCAAGGACTACGAACGCCTGCC
>JAYSVZ010000430.1:0-15912 GCA_043718305.1 Planctomycetota bacterium
GTCCGTTCGATCGGTACCGCTGCCGAAGCTCAGTTCACCAACGTGGCTGGCCAGATTGCTCCGTAGTTCTACGGCTGAGCCTTCGGGCTTAGAGGATTCCAAAACCGTCCGGTTGGGTTCGCCCGGTCGGACGGTTTTATTCTTTGTGCTGTTTCGAAACGTGAACAGGTGTGGAGGAAGATCATGATTCCCTTTTGGCTTCCCTTCGAACTCACATCGCTCTTCGGAGCTGCATCGCTTTCGGCGATGAGCCTCTTCTGGTTCACCGTTGGTGGGCCGCGCTGAGTCCCCACTCGATGCCATCGGCATCACCACTTCCCTTCGGATTCCCGCAAGCAGGCGGCTCACGGGCTCCGGTGAAGACCATTCTCCCCTCATCATCTTCTGAAAGGCCGGACTCATGGATTGGAACATTCTTCTCGAAAACTGGCACGTGAAAGTCGTCGCCGCCACCATGCTTTGGGCGGCGTGGATTGACGGCAAAGAACTCAAGGTGCCGAACTGGCTGACCTTCCCGATGGTCCTGACGGGCCTGATTTACGGGACGTGCGTCGGCGGCTGGGCGGGTCTGGGATTCGCACTCCTCGGCATGGCGGTCGGCTTGGCCACGATGCTCCCGATCTACTCGGTGGGCGGGATGGGTGCTGGCGACGTGAAACTGATGGCCGGGCTGGGTGCCTGGTTGGGCTACGAAGTCGCCTGGAATGCCTTCATTTGGACCACGATTGTCGGGGCGATTATGGCCCTGGTGATGGTGGCCTACACCGGACAGTGGAAGAAGCACATTGGAAACTTCTTCATGATCTGGAACGAACTGACCACGATTCGCGATCCCAAGAAGCTGACGGATATCGCCGCCGAACGAAAGCCACGGATGTTCCTTCTGCCTTACGGCATCCCGATGACCGTGGCTTCAATCGCGTACTTCTTCTACTCGGGCATGCTCTAGGGAAACCGATCTCGATCGGCAGAACCCGCCGACCCCGCATCTTTTCGAAATGAAAGATCGGGGTTGAGTGATGTCTGGACCAAAAACCCAACGTCCTCCGAACAACCGTTCGGATCATTCGAACCGTCACAACCCGCATAAATTGAAGCAGCAGGCCGGTTGGTGCCGATGTCTCTCAGGGGTCGAAATGTCTTTCGACTCTGGGAGCGGCGCGTCACACCGTCCATCCCGGAGTCACTGACATGAAACCCAAGGCGCTGATGTTGTTGGCCATTGCCGTTGGCTGTGGCCTGGTCGCGATGCTGGGCGTCCAGCAGGCGATGCAGGGTGGCACTGGCAAGGCCGCCCCCGTGGAAACCGTGAAGGTGCTGGTCGCTCTCAAGGATGTTCGCCCTGGCGAACGTCTGACGGAGGAACTGGTGGTCTTCAAGGAGATGCCGATCACCTCGCTGTCGGTCTTCAAGGGCGATCTCATCCGAGATCTCAAGGAGTACGACAACCGTTCACTGTCCGTCAGTGCTGCGATTGACGAACCGATTCGCAAGAGCAAGCTCGGCGAACCAGGCGTGTTTGGTGCGTCGGGGGCGATCCCGACCGGCAAACGCGTCGCCACGATCATGGCGAATGACACCCAGACGCACGCCGGAATGCTGCGCGCCGGAGATAAGGTCGACCTCGCGGTCAGCTACAAGATGAAGAACGGCTCCAGCGTCACCAAGGTGCTTCTGGAGTACATCGAGATCTTTGCGACCGAGGACCAGACCCTTTCATCCGCTCAGAACGAGACTGGCAAGGAAAGCAAGCGGGCCAAAAGCCTCTCGCTGCTGGTCACTCCCGAGCAGTTCACCTACGTTCAGGTGGCCCAGGCCAAGGGGCAGATCTCCTTGAGCCTGCGACACCCGGACGACGACGAACTCACCAATCTGAACGGGATCAACTCGACGGTCCTGGACGAGATTCAGGGGTCCGTCGGGTCCGGTGAAGAAGGTGACCTGCCCCTGTACGAGCAAGGCAAGCTTGTCGAAAACGAGGGACCGGCACAACCGGGATCACTGGCTTCGACAAACTCCTCCACTCCCGAAGCAGCGGCTCGACCCGAGCCGAAGAAGAACGATTTGCAAGGATTCTTGAACCCCACAGGCATTGCCAACGCACCTCCCACTTCACCCACTTCGGTCGCCGCCTCAGCGGCTCCCGGAGCGGCTCCAGCCGCCCCCCCCACCCCAGTGGTGGAGGCCCCGAAAAAGTGGTCCATCAAGGTCTACAACGGGAATGCGGCCGTGAATGTGGAAGTGGATGACAAGCCGGAGCCGGAAGCGGTTGGGGTTCCCGGATTCTTGAAGAGTCTTTGGTCGACCGGTTCCAAGTAACTAGTCGATCATGTTCCGTGGTCGAAGGATCGACCACACCCAGTCTAAGAAGTGATGTGCCAGAAACGGCCCGTTCGAAAGCGGCTCAACATCCGTTGGGCCGCTTTCGCCGTCCGTCGCTGTCCGTCCCGTTGAGGTGCAAGGATGTCAACCTCGTCACAACACGGTTGGAGTCTCAGAGTTCGCTCTGTGATTTCCTGCGCAGCCCTCATGTTGGGGGCTGGGTCCGTTTTGGCCCAAACATCACCACCGCCCGCGATCGGGGGGCCCCCGGCGGGAGCCAGCGCCGAATTCCGAGCTTCGGATACGGTGTTTCATGTCATTTCGCCAGAGACTCGGCTGTCGGTGATTAATCAGCAGGTGCGGATTCTGGAGTTCTCCCAGAAGATCGTCGAAGTCGACGGCCACAACCCCGATGTCATCAGCGTCGAGCCGGTGGCCTTCAATCAGATTCGAGTGCATGCGGAATCGCCCGGCGTGACCTCCATGACCGTTCTGGACAGCGCGGGAACCCGCTTCAAGATCGAAGTCTTTGTCGAAGGGGATGTTCGCGAGTTGCAGGCTTATCTGCGGCTCTTCTTTCCCGGGACCAATATTGAAGCCTTCGCGCTTCGCGATACCGTCGTCTTGCGGGGCTGGGTGACTGAGCCCGATTTGATCCCCCAGATCATGACCATCGCCCGTCAGATGTATCCGACCGGGGTGCATAACCAGATGCGGGTCGGTGGCGTTAATATGGTTCAATTGCACGTCAAAATCATTGAAGTGCAACGGTCCAAACTCAAACAAATGGGCTTCAACTTCCTGGCCTCTGGCCAGCGGTATGCGCTCAGCAATGCCGTCGGCGGACTGGCCCCCTTAAGCCAGATGACGGTCCCCTTTGGGGTTCCCGACCCGATTGTGAATCCATCCTCGCTGGCCCGCCTGCCCATGCAGGTTGCAATCACCGGGAACTCCGACCGGTTTCAAGGGTTCCTGGACGCTCTGGTCACCGAAGCCCTGGCCAAAACTCTCGCGGAACCGACTCTCGTGACAGCCAGCGGTCGCCCGGCGACCCTCCTGTCCGGCGGTGAATTCCCGATTCTCGTTCCCAGCGGCATTGGCAACGTCTCGATTCAGTTCCGGGAATTCGGCGTCCGCATGGAGGCGATTCCGTTCGTTCTCGGAAATGGTCGCCTGCGACTCGATATTGCCCCTGAAGTCAGCGAACGAGACTTCAGCAGCTCGGTCAGTGTCGACGGTTTCGTGGTCCCCGGTATCAATACCCGCCGGGTCAATACGCAGGTCGAAATGAACTTCGGCGAAACGCTGATGATCGGCGGACTGATCTCTCGTCGGCGGGTGGGAACCTCCAGCAAGATTCCGATCCTGGGCGAATTGCCCATCATCGGAGCGGCCTTCAGTCGCAAGCAACATGAAATCGGCGAGACCGAACTCCTCATCATGGTCACGCCCGAAATGGCGAGCCCAATGCACAGAGACCAAGTCCCCCACGATGTCCCCGGTTGGCTGCAAGATGAACCGACCAGCAAGGAACTGTTCCTGGATGGTCTGCTCGAAGTCCCGAGCTACGGACCCGAGTGCGAGGGGTGTGAGAATGGAGTTCCCAATGGGGCCGGTCACATGAGTCCTGGCTATGGATCGGGCGGCTATACCTCGCGAGGTTCGGCAGCCGACTGTGGTCCGAACGGTGTTCCACTCCGATCGATGACCTCGGGTCAATCGCCACCGGCTCCCGCAGCCGTGGGCGTCGAAACGATATTCGAAGAGACTCCGCCGGTCACCGAAATCCAGACGATGAGTGGAACGGGTGAAAGTCGGCGAGTGGTTCCGGCTATCGGTGAACAGTACCGCGTCCCGGTTCGCAAGGAGATCCCGGTGACCCGGCGGTCTGATGGAAGCCAGCCGGCCAGCAACCGGACTCCGGCTCCTCGGCCTCAAGCTCCCTTGCCGGGACTGATCGGTCCCCAGACCAAGACTCGACCGACAAGTGCGGCCCCTCGACCTCAAGAGGTCCGAAACCTCGCCCGTTGAGACCTTGAGGCATGATCTCGAGTGGTCACATCCCGTGACGCTCGTTCCAGAACCCGGAGACGCCCCGGACTGCCTGGCGTTCCGATTGTCGTCATGAAGGATCATTTACCATGAGCAGTGTCGTTCGACTGGCCATCGTCGATCCAAGCGACGGCACGCGCAACGCCGTTAAGAACCTGCTGCTCGGAATCGACAGTGTCTGGTTGGAAGCGGAGTGTTCGCGGTACGAGTTCTTTGCGGACCTGATCAGTCAGACCAAGCCCGACATTGCACTGATCGCCCTCGATGCGGACCAATCCAAGTCGCTGGCCTTGATCGTGCAGATCAATCAGTTGTTGCCTACTTGTCACATCCTCGTTCTCAGTAAATCCACGGAAGGCAGTCTGATTCTGCAGGCTATGCGGAACGGTGCACGTGAGTTCTTAAGTGCCCCGCTTCGCCTCGACGACTTCATGGCCGCGCTCGATCGCTTGCAACTGTCGGGGGGCGGTCGCAAGGGTGGTAAAGCGGGTGGCGGCTCTAAAGTCGTGACAGTCGTCGGGGCGAGCGGAGGCATTGGGTGTACATCGCTGGCCATCAATCTGGCCTGCATCGAAGCGCAGAACAAAGACAACGCGGTGGCTGTGATCGACCTCGATCTGGGACTGGGCGACGCCGATGTCTGGCTCGACATCATCCCGGACTACACGATTCAAGACGTGGCCGACAATATCACCCGGCTCGACTACTCGCTCTTGAAGCGGTCACTGACCCAGCACTCCAGCGGGGCCTTTCTGTTGCCGCGCCCGGTGCAGATGGATGACCATCCGCCCATCACGCCGGATCAACTCCAGCGGGTGGTGGCGTTGCTCAAAGCGACCTTTAGCCACTTGATTATCGATGTCAGCAAGAGCTTCTCGCCGCTCGATATCGCGGCGATGCAGGTCTCCGATATGGTCCTCATGGTAACCCAGCTCGACCTCCCCTGCCTGCGGAATGTCGTTCGCGTGATGCAGTTTCTCGAAGAGCGCGAACTCGCGGGCAAGGTCAAGATCCTCGTCAACCGCATCGGACTGGAAGACAGTCAGATCAGCCTCAACAAGGCGCTCGACACCATCGGCCGCGAAGTCTACTGGCAGATCCCCAACGACTACGCCGCCATGATCGAGTCCCGTAACAACGGCGTCCCACTCATCATCCAGGCCCCTAAATCGAAAGCCACGAAGGCCATCGAACAGCTCGCCAATCTCATCGACAATGGCGATCTGACCGCCATTGCCAACGGCGAGACGCCCGCCGCCCCCGTCGAAAAACCGAAACGCGGACTGTTCAGCTTCCTCGGGAAGAAGTAGTCCGGCCCGCGGCATCAGACTCAACACCAATGGCCCGCCGATCATTCGGCGGGCCATTCGGTTTTGAGAGCGGGACGCTCAACCACTGGCTAATGACTCACATCCCTCTGGGATGGGCCGAGAAATCCCTTGTTTTCGCAAGCCTCGATCTTCACAATCAAAAGTATCGACACCCTTCATCCGAAGTTCGGCGTTCTAGCGAATTTCGGACAGTTTTACACAAACGGTCTAAGCCGCCGAATCAGGCTCAAGGTCTTCTTGACCCGCTTTCGCGGGCTATGTTACCAACACGTCTCTCAGGATCGGTGGAATCGGCCAGTGGCCGAAGCCTCCGGTTTTGACCCCACCGGAACGCTGGCCTTCACGGGCCCTTCATGTCGGCTGACGACAATTCGTGGTCTTCCGAACCCCCTGTCGCCTCATCACCGAGAGTCCCCTCATGTGTGGAATCGTTGGTTACGTCGGTCATCGCGACGTCAAGGAATTCCTGCTGGAAGGTCTGCATCGCCTTGAATATCGGGGCTATGACAGTGCCGGGATCGCGGTCGTCGGGCGCGAGGGGATTTCGATTCGTAAGAAGGTCGGCAAGGTTCGCGAACTCAGCAACCTCGTCGAGGCTTCCCCCGTTGCAGGGGTCACCGGGATCGGCCACACCCGCTGGGCGACCCACGGCGAGCCGTCCGATGTCAACTCGCACCCGCACACCGGCGGCAATGGCGAAGTGATCATTGTTCACAACGGCGTCATCGAGAACTACCAGACCCTCAAGAACCAATTGATGGAGTTGGGGTACACCTTCCGGTCGGCCACCGATACCGAGGTCATCGCCCATCTAATCGCCCATCATTACGAAGAGCAGGCCCGCCTCGGCGAAGACCCGGCGGACGTGCGAACCTGCATCAAAGCCATCGAGGTTTCCCTCCGCAAACTCAAGGGAACTTACGGTCTGGGCGTGATGTTCAGGGATCATCCGGGGCTCCTCATCGGAGCCCGCAACGGGAGTCCCCTCGTCGTCGGGATCGGCAAGGGAGAATACTTTCTGGCCAGTGACGCCAGCCCCCTCGTCGGCTACACGACCGAGGTCGTCTACCTCTCCGACCACGAGATCGCGGTCCTGACCCCCGACCGCATCGACTTACTCCACCGTGACACCGGCAAGATGTCACCATCAATCCAGACTCTGAACCATGTTTCGACCGACATCGAGCTGAATGGCTACGAGCATTATATGCTCAAGGAGATTCACGAGCAGCCACAATCGATCGAGAATGCCATCCGCGGCCGTCTGGATGATGATGAGGCCACGGCCCGCTTCGGCGGTCTGAATCTGACCCCACAGCAACTCCGTCGCATCGATCGAATTGTGTTGACGGCCTGCGGCACAAGTTGGCACGCCGGGATGGTCGGGGAGTACCTGATCGAAGAGTTCGCCCGCTTGCCAGTCGAGGTCGAGTACGCGAGTGAGCTGCGCTACCGCAACCCGCCGATGAGCGATCGGACGATGGTCTTTGCGATCACGCAGTCGGGAGAAACCGCCGACACCCTGGCGGCGATGCGCGAATGCAAGCGCAAGGGCATGCCGACGCTGGCGATCTGTAACACGGTCGGTTCCTCGATCGCCCGTGAAGCCGACGGCGGGATCTACCTGCACGCGGGGCCCGAGATTGGGGTCGCCTCGACCAAGGCGTTTACCTCGCAGGTCACGGTCCTGACACTATTGGCGTTGTTCCTGGGCCGGATGCGGAACTTGTCGTACTCGGCAGGGAAACGCATCATCGAGAACCTTCGCCGGATGCCGGATCTGGCGGCGAAGACCCTCCAGTGCAACGATGCGGTCCAGGCCATCGCCGAGAAGTATTACCAGCGGGAAAACTTCCTCTACATGGGTCGGCTGTACAACTTCCCGGTCGCCCTGGAAGGCGCCCTGAAGCTCAAGGAGATCAGCTACATCCACGCCGAGGGCTACCCCGCCGCCGAGATGAAGCATGGGCCAATCGCTCTGATCTCGCCCGAGACGCCGAGTGTGTTCGTAGTGCCGAAGTGCGGCATCTACCCGAAGGTCATCAGCAACATCGAAGAGGTCAAAGCCCGCAAGGGACCGGTGATCGCGATTGCCTGCGAGAGCGACGAGACGATCGCTGATCTGGCCGACGAGGTGATCTACGTCCCGGATGTCGACGAGTACTTGCAACCGATCCTGACCTCGATCCCGCTCCAGCTTCTAGCCTACCACATCGCCGTTCTCAGGGGCTGCAATGTGGACCGACCGCGGAACTTGGCGAAGAGCGTGACCGTGGAGTAAGGGGGCCTAGGGCTGAGGGCCAGCAGGTACTGAGTAGTCCCATCCGATCCCGCCTCTGGCCCTAGGCCCTAGGCCCTAGGCTCTAGGCCCTTGCCCTCCTCCATCCACCTCCCCGTCCTCCTCCACGAAGTCCTCGATCACCTTGATCTGCGGCCTGGGCTGGTGGTCGTTGACGGCACCGTCGGAGCCGCTGGTCACAGCCGCAAGATCATCGAGCGGATCGCCCCCACGGGTAAGCTCATCGGACTCGACCGCGACCCGATGATGCTCGCCTTCGCCCAGGAGAAGCTGGCTCTTCTCTCTCCACTCTCGTCCCTCGCCACGCTGGTTCACTCCAGCTACGCCGACTTGCCTGAGGTTCTCAAGTCCCACGGGCTGCACCACATCGACCGACTGCTGGTCGACTTGGGTCTCTCCTCCGATCAATTGGCAGACCGTCAGCGAGGCTTCGGCTTCGACGCGGGGGGACCGCTCGACATGCGGTTCGACACCCGCTCAGGGATCTCCGCCGCCGAGTTCTTGCGCAATGCCAGCGTCGACGAAATCACCCGTGTCTTTCGAGACTGGGGTGAAGAACCGGCGGCGCTCGCCCTCGCCCAAGCGATCGTCGCCAACCGCAAGTTCGAACCAGTCGAGACCGCTGCTGAGCTGGTCGCGGTCGTCGAGCGCGTGCTCAAGGTCCATCACACCCAGGGGAGCCACCCCGCCACTCGCGTCTTTCAGGCACTGCGAATTCATGTGAACCATGAACTCGATCAGTTGTCGAACTTCCTCGAACACGCCTTGCCGCAGTGCCTCGTCCCGGGTGGACGAGCGGTGGTCATCACCTTCCACTCTCTTGAAGACCGGATCGTCAAACAGGCGTTCCGCGACTCGACCGTGTGGGAGAACATGACCAAGAAGCCGGTGGCTCCATCACCCACCGAGGTCCGCCTCAACCCGCGTTGCCGCTCCGCCAAGTTGCGGTGCGTGGTCCGCAAGTAATCTCTGGAGATCGTCATGAACGGAATCATGTCACCCCGCCGTCCTCGAACCGTGAACGTCAGTGCCCGGAGCCTGGTCGCTCTGGCCCTCACCAGTTGGCTCGGTCTCGGCTCCGCCTCGGCCCAAGAGGCGGAAGCCCCCCTCGCCCCGCCCGCAATTCAAAGTGAAACCGGCCCGGCGGAGTTCCCAGCCGAGGCTGTCCCGACGGCCAAGCCGGTGCTGCGCTCGGCCAAGCCGCTCGCCAAACGGCCCACGGCCTCCAAAGGCAATTGGAGTCAAACAACGCAGCTCATCCCCACGGGGCCGGTCGAAGGGGAGCCCCTGAATCCCCAGGCGGGCCGCTTTGGCGAGCTGACGCAACAGATTCCGACACGGTTCAATCGCACCAGTCAACTGGTTCAAAAACGCCCCGCAGCCGCCAGCACATTGTGGGCTGCACCGGATGAGAACGAGGCCCTCGATCCAGCTCATCCGATTCGCCAAGCTCAGGCCGTGGATCTCGTTCCGGGTGAAGGTCTGGAGAGTCTCCCCGCCACCGAGGGCGACGCCACGATGGTGGAAAACCCACCCTCCGTCGAATTCGATCGTGACACCCCTGCTGCAGAATCGGGGCGCTCACCGGCCATCGGCGAACCGGCGGGATTCAACGAGCCAGGCATTGGCGAAGCCGAACCAGTCCCCACTCGCGAGCTTCCACCGCAAGCTGTGAGGAATCGTCAAGTCAGTGCGGCCGCTCCCTACAACGAACAGCGAACCGGCGAGTTCTCGACCGAGGATGAGGTCCACACCGTGGCGGGTGGCGAGTCGTTTTGGACGATCTCCAAGAAGCATTATGGACAAGGGCGGTACAGCGCAGCCCTGGCCGAATACAACAAGTCCCGCATTCCCAAGCCCGACAAGATCAAGCCCGGCATGAAGGTCATCGTCCCCTCGATCGATACCCTCGAAGCCAAGTTCGCTCCCCTGATCTCCGGGGTGCTGACGCGCACAGCCCAGGCCCCCGCGACTCCAGTCAAGTCGGGCTTCTTCGTCGACGCGAATGGCCAGCCGATGTACCGCGTCGGCGAAGGGGACACCCTCAGCGACATCGCCGAGAACCACCTGGGCCGGTCCTCCCGCTGGACGCAGATCGTCCAGCTCAACGAGGAAACGCTGCCCAACCCCGACGCCATGAAAATCGGAATGCTCTTGCGACTGCCAGGCAATGCGAGCGACTCGCTCAAGGTGCAGTAAGGCCCCAGTAGGATCGCCTTTTAGGCCGTGGCCCGTTGGGCCGCGAGAGACGGGCCATCAAATCTGGCCACCGCGCGCGACCCAGCACGATCCGATGCGACAGAATCATCTTCCCTCCCGGGCCTGACTCCTGCTAGATTCACGGTCGCGAGATTGATCGCGAGCTGTGAGTCGGCGAAGGAGTGTCGATGGCCCCGTTTCGTTCTATGGATTCTGATGCCCCCGCGATCTCTCGGCGGGCCGCCCTCGTGGTGGCTGCGAGTGTGGCGTTGGCTTGCGGACCGGCCATTTCGGTTCAGGCAGAAGCCGTGACTCTTCAGGAGTCGGATGACCAGAAGCGGGTCACCCGCAATGAACTGACGGTTCAGACAACGGGCTTCGTCTTCACGAGTGCCACGAAGGACAAGAGCCAGAAGCATGTCCTGGAGGCCACCGCCCAGTTCGTGTTTCACGAACGACGGCTCCCGTCTGGCGGACGAGATGCGATGGCCTTGCGGGCAGTTCGCGACTTCGAAAAGGCAACGCTCGCCACCAGTGTCTCGGGACTCAAGACGGAGAGTACCCTCCCCTCCGCGAATCGCGTCGTGGTCGCCTCGGGATCGGAGGCTGGGGTCTGGAGCTACTCTCCAGCAGGGCACTTGGGCCGAGAGACGATGGATTTGCTGGAACTGCCGGGCGACCCGCTCGCTCTTCAGCCGCTGCTCCCGACCGAGGCCGTCGAGGTCGGTGCGAAGTGGGCGGCCCCGAGTTGGGCGGTGCAACTGCTGGGCTCTCTCGAAGCGGTGCAAAAGGGGGAATTGAACTGTGAACTCGCATCGCGCGAGGCGGGACGGGCGGTCATCCAAATCGAGGGGAAGATCCTTGGGCAGCGCTACGGCTCCAATACCGATGAGCGGATCGCCGGGAAGATCACCTTTGATGAGAAAGCCCAGCTGATCCAGGGGGCCACGCTGACCTACACGATCAAAGCCAACATCGGCACGGTCAGTCCCGGGATTGACGCCCGGGTCGAAGTCTCCTTGGCGCGCCAGGTGGTCGCCGCTTCCGGGGCCTTGACTGATCCGCTCGTCGAAAGCATTCCAGTGAGCCCGCCCGAGAGCGTCAGCATGCTGGCGCTTGACGCGACTCCCTGGAAGGTACAGTTGCTGCATGATCGCAATTGGCACTTGTTCCAATCGGTCTTCGAGGGGGCAGCGCAGGTCGTGATCCTGCGTCTGATGGAGAATGGCGGTCTGATTTGTCAGTGCAACATAGCCCAGTTTCCGACCGCCCCACCGGGCCAGCACACCCCTTTGGAGCAGTTCGAAGGGGACATCGAACGCTCGCTCGGCAAGCATTTCAAAGCGATCGCGGCTCGCGACAAGCTTCCGACCGACGATGGCCGCCTGATCTACCGCGTCGTCGTCGAAGGCGTGAACACCCTCGTCAGCGACAAGGAGTCGGTCGAAGTCCCCATGGAGTGGCACTACTACCTGTGTGCGGCCCCCACCGGTCGACAGTTGAGGTTCGTCTTCACGATCGAGCCCAAGTTGGTCGAACAGCTTGGTGAGCGGGATGCGGAGATGGTCAAGAGCTTGCGGTTCTTAAAGTAACGTCTCACGGGCTGACTTCGACTGGACGATGGGCAGTTTGTGCTACTGGCTGGGAGTGTGGGTCGGTAACTCTGACAGATGATCGGCGATGATCCCCACTTCCACGCGGTTTCGTCCGTTGGCTTTCGCTCGATAGAGCGCCTCATCGGCGGCAGCGATCATCACGCGCGGCGTGACGTTTTCCGGGCCTCGAACGGAGACGCCCGCACTGAGGGTGATGCGGAAGTCTCCCTTTTCAAAGGCAATCGGCGTCCGTTGAACCGCTTCGCGGATCGATTCCGCGATTCGCCTTGCGCCGGGTTCTCCGACTCCGGGGAGCAGGACAGCAATCTCCTCTCCGCCATAGCGGGCGACAATGGGCTGGTCGTCGTCGCGCGTCGTCTGCACGCTCCGCTCGACAACGTGCGCCACAGTTCTCAGCGCGGCATCCCCGCCCAGATGTCCATAGGTGTCGTTCACATTCTTGAAATGATCGAGATCCAGTAACACCAACGCGCACACTTGTCCCGCCCGGTTCGCCTGATCGACGATCCGATCGAGTTCCAGATCAAAGGTCCGGCGGTTGGCCAGGAGCGTCAAGCCATCGCGGGTGGCCTGCTGCTCCATCGTTATCCGATCGACCGTGCGCGTCAGCAGTTCTACCAAGTACTCGGTCGCCCAGCGGACGAGACGGCGATCTCCGTCATCGACCGGCTCTGTGGTTCGCTTGGTCAGGCAGAGTTGCCCCATGACCCACTGCCCATGAACGAGCGGGAGCAGCACAGCCTGCAGAAATGATCCCATCACGCCGACGCGGGTCAGTTCCACAACGCCCCAAGTCGAAGACGAACTGGCCCCCGCAGTGTCCCGCGAGAGGATCTCTTCGCCACGTTCCCAGAGGGTTGCCAGGTCGCGCGGCAGGGGAATCCCACCCCGGACGAGCGACAGCGGATGGGCATCTTCATCTTGTTCATACAGAAAGAGCGAACCTCGCTCAAAGCCACACATCTCGCAAAGTCGTGACAAGAACTGCTGAAGCATGTGGGAGGGGCTGCGGTACTGCAAATCGGCCATGGCCCGAAGTTCGAGCATTTCCTTGGTCAGAGCCAGTTCGTTGCCTTGATGGTCAACCGTTTCGTGGCGGGCCAGTTCATTCCCCAGAATGGTCATCCATTCCCCGAGTTCCCTGAGATCGAGCGGCGCGCTGGACTCCGTGAAATCGAGTTTGACCGTGGGAAGATGCGAACTGACCAGAATCCCCCACGGCCTCTGGAGATCGCCCAGGCGAATCGTGTACAGCGCCGTCATCTTCCCGCGATCGTGGTTCGTCAAGCCTTCGATCATTCGACTGTGAGTGAGCTCGGTTCCCGTCAGGGATCGCGAACCGCGCGAGATCGTGCTGCGAATGAGATCCGAGACCACGTGCAAACGACGCTGCGAATCGGGGTGTAAGCCGACGGAATCGACAAGGCGGGGCACCTGATGGACGAATCGAAAGATGGCTGCGAAACCGGTCTGGGGGTCAGCGATCATCGAATCGAGAATGATTCGCCAGCGAGCTTCCATCACGGGCGCTTGCAGAAATTGCCGCGTCCAATTCAATTCCCATTCGCGCAGCCGCAATTGGCGTTCGGCTTCCACGATGGCCGGGTCAACGAGCGGCGACTGGGCGGCATCCCGCTGCGCCCGATCACGCAGCCACATCGCGAAACTCATCCCCAGACTGAAGGTGACCAGTGATATAAAGAGGGTACTCCCAACGGACCACTCCGCTGTTGAGAGTTGATGGGCAAAAGTGAATAACGTCTCCGACATCACACCACCGCAAGGGCCGGAAGGGGGCTTCCCCTCGGAGTCCCGTTCCGAGGGCGGGCGGCTATGCAGACCGCCCGCGTTCAAGGTTACCTCATCACTTCACGGATCCCTAGGGGGCTGGCCGTAAAAGCCAGAATCACCGTGTGGCGATTTCGCCACAAGCCGCGATAACCGACAAGGCTCACGGCTTCGCAGCCCGCACCGTCACATCGGTTTCCGTTAAGTCGTATTCCAAGCCGAAGGGGCGACAGATCTTCAGCATCAATTCATCGGCAGTGACGGTTTGCACGTCGAGGTCGAGTTTGCTGGTCGCTTTGATCCCGGCCCGAGTCAGTTCGGCCTCGTCGTAAATGACCGGAAACCCCTGCTCTTGAAGGCGCTTGAGGATCGAAAGGACGGGCGTGTCGACCACCTTGAAGGTGTATCGTTTCGTGCGCCAGGGACTCGGGGCCAGCTTGCGAGGCTTTCTCGGGGAGGTCCCCTTAAGCCATCGCTCCAGGGCTTCGATCTCTTCGATTCGTCCGATGACTCGGTGCGAGTTGCCTGTCATTTCCCAGGTAAGACTCGGAAACTCGGCTTGTGCCGCCTCGCGTTTGGTCGGCGGAACAGTCACAACTTTCGAGGTCGCGACCGGGCCCTCAAACGGCACGAGCTTGGCCGACGAGACCGAAACCCATTGCAGGCGAAGACCATATTGCCATGCGATCACCGACAAGCCTTCACCGGCTGTGACGCCGATCAGATCGCCCGCGCCCCACTGGTCGTACGGGATCTGTTCGACCCCTTCCAATGAGACTTTGGCCCGCTTCGCCAGGTCGGTGACCAACCCGCGAGGCTCCGTCAAATCGTCCCATCGAACATCGACCGTACGGGCCATGGCGGCAGCCGCTGGGGCTGCTCCCGGCAAGGCCAGGAATTCGGTCCGCTGCCCAACCGTCAGTGTCCGCAGCCACTGCACAGACTCTTGGGGGCCGACGATGACACTGTTTCCGACGATGGTCACATCGGCGTTGATCGACTCGAGTAGATGGGAGAGAAACTCGGACAGGGGCGAATCATTGGACCGGCTAGTCACTGACCCCTCGGGGTCAAGTCGCCGGTCAATCACATAGGCGATTTTGTGAGGCGAACAGAATTGATCGAGAGCTCGGCGGAGTGGCGTCGAGTCGAGACTCGCGGACACGCGGCTCTCCCAGGCCCGATGAAACTCTGGTCCCCGAGCGACCGGACGCGGCGAATCGGCCGCACAGGCAGAGAGACCCCACAGGCCGACGATCAACAGGCCAACGACCGTTCGATCGGGACGGAACATGAGACACTCCCGGGAATGAGTCCAGCGGTGTGAATCATAGTCTTGTGCTGCCAAGGTTCGAAAGCCACGGAATTCACCTGACCAGCACTGCCTTCACAAAGCCGGGATCACATTTCCAAGAGCAGAAAAATGAACCACGGAACACACGGAATACACGGAAAAAAGAGAGGAAACCAAGTGCCCTCCGAAAGTCTCGCTGAGGGGCGAAGGTCTGTTGGCCGCTCTACGAACGACTTCCTCTCGGTTCTTTTTCCGTGTCCCGTGAATGCTCCCTTCTTCCGCCCCGAAGGGGCACCGACAAACCAGCCCAGGGCAACGCCGGCAACGCCCTGGGAATCGAGTCCGCCATGTTCGGCAAGCCCTGAAAGGGCGGCACAGCTCTGTTTCGCCCCTTCAGGGCTGAGAGCGTTATGACAACCTTGAGACCTGGGGCGGCGCTCCCGTTGGTCGCTTTGCCCCAGGCTGGTTTGTCGGTGCCCCTTCGGGGCGGAAGAAGGAAACGGGGCGACGATCGCCTCGGGTGAGGCTTCCATTCCGCTGTGGTGGCTCACATGCCGGTTCCCGTACAGGTCCGGTCGCATGGCTTTGCCGTCTTTGACTTCAGCTTTCGATACAGCCGAAACAGGTTGTCGTAGAGCATGTCACGCAGATTGTTCTTCCCCACCGGCGTCGGCGAGTAGCCCTTCTCGCGCAGCGAGTGATTGATCGAATAGAGGGATCGTCGCCGATCCAGATCGGGCGTGCGGAAGGTGATGCTGAATGAGATCGAGACTTCGTCCTGGTTCTGCACCCAGTGCGGGTAGGTCACCGGGAAGTGCAGCCCCATGCCGGGTTGGAGGTCGAACTTCCAGCCCTCATCAATGCGGGCCTCGTCGATCTTTAAGTTCCGGTGTTTGTCACTGTAAAACCCTTCCAGGTTCTGCTCGGTGAGCAGCGTGCGGTCGCGGCCATCGTAAAGATGAATCGTCTTGCCACCGCGAACTTGCAAGGTCCGGAATTCGATGTCGCCCG